>JAYVLW010000199.1:0-13193 GCA_043759315.1 Myxococcales bacterium | reverse complement strand
GCCGCAATTCGGGCAGAACAACGCCGAGTCGGCGTACCCGTGATTGCAACCTGAGCAGACGATCGGGGCAGTCATGTCATGTGCGGACATTGGGCCGGGTTGACGGACGGCCTACCTCGAAGCATAGCCCACCAGGCGTGGCGAGGCCCGCCCAGAACGCCGTCCAACGTGTCGACCAAGGTGTCGAATTGTTACGGCGTATTCGTCGGGGCGCGGCCTTTGCGCAGGGCCTCTGCCAGCTCGGCCTCGGTGACCAGGCCCTTGGCCATCAGGACCGCGACGAGCGCGGTGAGCCGGAGCTCGAGGTCATCGGTGCCAATTGCCTGTTGCAGCGCGGAGATCGGGATCTGGGCGGTGACCGAGACCTCGCTCTCGGGCTCGATCGTCCCGAGCTTGCCACGCGATGTGATGAACATCGACCCGCCACTCGAGCGGCTGACCACCGCCGTGTTGATGCCGCGGTAACCCTTCGCGACCAGCTCGTCGATCGCGGAGAGCGGGAGCCCGACGATGTCGATCTCGCAGTTGCTCACCGCCTCGAGCTCGGCGACCGCCGTGGTGTCAGTCGGATCGGCCATGGCGACGCGGAGCACCTTGCTCGCGCCATCGGTCGACAGCCCGAGCGGCAGCACGCGGAGCCGGGCACACACGTCCCTGGGGACCTGGCGCAGTGCATCCGGATCGATGTGGACGTCCTTCGGATCGACCAGCGGCACGCGCATCTGCTTGCGGATCGCGGCGAGCAGGGCGACCTCGTCGACGCCGAGCTCCTTGATCATCATCACGACGAGCGGCTCGCGCCGATCTTCGGCGAGCTTGCCCGCCTTCGCCGCGTTGGTCTTGTTGACCAACCCGGCTTCGATCGCGATCTCTGCCAGCGTTTTCGGCATACGCCCGATTCCCGTGCACCCGACAAGATTCGAACCTGTGACCTTTGGCTCCGGAGGCCAACGCTCTATCCAGCTGAGCTACGGGTGCGTGCGAAAACGGTTCTACCCGGCCGGCCAGGCAGAAACAAGCCGTCGGACGGGTGGGTTAGCATGCGTCATGGCGATCGACTACGTACTGGCCATCGGCTGCGAGCCGCAGAAGCAGCTCGGCGTGGGCCGGCTCGTGGAGCTGAATCGCACACGCATTCTCGCCCGCTCCGCGCTCGCGCACATGCGCGAAGATGGCGAGAAGCGGCAGCCGCACGAGATCGAGATCCAGCTCACGATGCGCAAGCCCGATGGCGACTCGGCGCGCGGCGTCACGCTGCAGGATCTCGTCGACGAGGCGCGCCCGCTCGACGGCGTCGCGCCTCACTGCGCCACCTGCCCCGCGGGCTTCACGCGGGAGTTCGCGTGTCACCGCCGCATCCGGTATCCGATTCCGGAGCACGTCGAGCAGTGGCTGCTCGCGCGACTTCCGAAGCAGCTCGACAACACCGCAGGCGCGTTGCTCGTGCGCGGCCTCGGCGAGTTCGGCTGGGACGGCACGCCCACGGCGAAGCTGCGCGCCGCAGGCACCACGTACTTCGACAGCCGCGTCGCCTATGGCATGCGCTGGCAGGCCGAGGAGGGCAACCTCGAGGTCTCGAGCGATCAGCTGTTCCAGATGATGTTCATGGTCGGCAACCTGACGCCGACGCACTCGCTCATGCTCGCGCTGTTCCTCGGCGTGATCCCGCACGACATCAGCGTGTTCGATCTCAAGGATCCCGACGGCAAGACCGCGGCGCTCGCTGCCGCGAACGTCCCCAGCGAGCACGATCCGGATATCGAGCAGCTCGCGGCCTTCCTCCGCATGCTCGCGATCGCCGCGCGGCTCGAAGCGACGATCCTCGTCGATGGGTAGCGAAGATCTCGAGCTCGTGATCACGCCGCGCCCGCGCGACGTCGGCGACCTGGTCGTCCAGCGCGTGCTCCCGTACGCGAAGCACCGCACCGTCGGCCCGTTCGTCGTTCTCTTGCTACCCGACGATCCGGAAGCCAGCTGTCGCGAAGTGGTGGTCGAACGCAAAGGCGGTCCGGATCCGCGCCCTCGTCATCACCACGAAGCTGGTTCCATCGACCGCGGAGAGTTTGTGAAGGTCCTTGCGCCGGAAATAGGCCCACGCCTTTTGCATGTCCGCGCTCGTACATTCCAGGATGTCGAACCGAGGTAACGTCTCGAGGGAATCCTTCCAGGCGAGTGCGACGTCCCGAGTCGTGTTGCGCTCGAGAAACGTGAACGTCTCGAGAATCACCGGCACCGACGTTCGCATCCGGCCACCGAGCGCGTCGATCTGTTCCAGGGTCTCCTTGGCGCGCACGTGAAGCGGATCCCGGGTCTGGACAAGTGCGATCCATGCACCCGTATCGACGAAGACCGCTTCGCCGGACTTGATCATGGACGGTCGTAGATCGAGTCGTGGTCGACGGAGGTCGCTCGGAGCTCGCCGTCCCACAGGCCTACCGGTCCGCTCGCGACGGACGGAATACAGTTGCGTCGAATTGCCTCGCGAACCAGCTGCGCAACGCTCTTGCCGGAGCGCTTCGCGGCACGATGTAGCGCACGCAGTTCTTCAGCGGGCAGGTAGACCTGCGTCTTCACCATCACAGGGGTCACTATAGACAGACCGATGACACCTGTCAAAGGTCAGCCTCCGCTACGGGTTCTGGTCGATCCCCAGGCGACGAGGTCGAATTCATTCCGCTGCGGGACGGCACCTGAGATGGTCGCAGCTGGATGAAGTCCCTGGCCGTTGCCGGATTGTTTGAACTCGCCGCCTGCCGCGACGGGGGCGGCGCACGGATCATCGACGATCGCTGATCATCGCGCGACGCAGGCGGTCGCCGGGATGGTCAGCGTGTACGCCCCGCCATCGGCGGTGGCGTAGTCGACCTGGATCCCCGCCGCGTAGCCGCCGGTCGCCGACGGGGCGAAGGCGAGCCCGAGCGTCGTCGCCCCGGCCGGCTTCACGCACGGAGCGATCAGCCGCGTCGTGAGATAACCTGGCGGGTTGTGGAACGGGTCCGGCGGATAGCAGGGATCTGGCGGCACGAACGCAGGGTCGTACGGGTCCGGCGGAATGATCGTGATCTGACGGATCACGAGCTCGCTCTTGCCGGTGTTGTCGAGCTGGAGACCGAGCTCGGTGGCGCTCCCGACGCGGACCTGCCCGAACGCCGCGCCGCGGCGAGCGGTGAGGGGGCCCTCGGAGCGCACGGCCGTGTCGGTGCTCGATTCCGAGTCGTCGAGATCGATGCATCCGAGAAGGCCGAGCGCGCAGGCGCCGAGGAGCAAGGAAGCTTGGAGCGTTGGTTTCATCCCACTGGTAGAGCGGGTTGCGCGCCCTCCGTAACAAACTTTCGCCGAGCGTGAGATACCGGGGGCGCCGTACCTCGATGGCCGATCCGCTCGCTCCCACCGTTCCCGAACGCCCTCCCATCCAGGCCGAACGCGAAGACACCCCGGCCGGCGCCGTGAGTCGGGTGGCCCTCGGAGCGGTCGACGATGTCGATCCGATTGCCCGCGAGCTCGTCCGCGCGCGCGCCGAGGCCGGACTGTTCGGTGAGGCAGCGCCGGTGACGATCGGTCGCTACCGCGTGATCGAGCGCGTCGGCGCCGGCGGCATGGGGGTGGTGTGGTCCGCCTGGGATCCCGACCTGGGGCGCGGTGTCGCGCTGAAGCTCGCGTCGTCGGGCAGCGCCGGGGCACGAGCGCAGGTCCTCGACGAAGGACGTGCGCTCGCGAAGCTCTCACACCCCCACGTCGTGCCGATCTACGACGTGGTCGACGCATCGGAGGGCGTGTTCCTGGTGATGGAGCTGGTTCGCGGCCGGACGCTGCGCACGTATGCCATGGACGCTGCGATCCCCGATCTGATCGGAGCGTATCGTCAGGCGGGAGAAGGCCTGGCGGCCGCACACGACGCCGGCCTCATCCATCGCGACTTCAAGGCCGACAACGCGGTGATCGGAGCCGACCACCGCGTGCGCGTGCTCGATTTCGGGCTCGCGCACACCGTCGCCGACGAGATGCTACCCGCGATCGCCGGTACGCCGCGCTACATGGCGCCCGAACAGCTCCAGGGTGTGGCGTTGACGGCCGCCGTCGACCAGTACGGACTGTGCGTGGCCCTCGACGAGGCCATCTGCGCGCGCGGCGCGATGCCGGCATGGCTCGCGCCGATCGTCGCGCGGGGACGTGCCGACCGTGCGGAGGATCGGTTTGCATCGATGCCCGAGCTCGTCCGCGCCCTCGCCCTGACCCCTGCGGCGCGCTGGAAGAAGCGCGTGCTGATCGCAGGCTCGACGCTCGCGCTCGGTGCACTGGTCGCCGCGTTCGCGCTCGGGCGCGCGCGGCGCGTGGATCCTCCCTGCGAGAATGGCGCCGCGATCCTGGCAGAGAGCTGGAGCCCCGAGCTCCGTGCGCGCGCTGTCGCCAACCTGGCAGCGCTGGATCGCGGATATGCGCGCGAGGCGGTGCCTCGCATCGTCGGCGCGCTAGATGACTACGCGGCCGGTTGGGTCAGCGGGCAGCGCGCAGCTTGTGTGGCGCATCAGAGCGGCGCGATCTCGTCGGCGATGCTCGATCGACGCGATGCATGCCTGGCTCGGCGCAAGGGCTCGCTCGCGACGCTCGGCGAGCTGGCGACCAGCGTGCGATCGGAGGACGTCCCAGGCATGGTCGTCGCGGCCGGAAGCCTGCCCGCCCTGGCCCCCTGCAGCGACGATGATGCCCTGCTCTCTCCGGTGGCGCCGATCGACACGGCGCGAACGGTACCGGCCGCCGCGCTGGCCGACAGGATCGCGCGCGTCGACGTCGAACGGGATGCCGGCCGGATCGAGAACGCCGCCACCGACGCGAACAACGCGGTCAGCGAGGCGCGGGCACTCGCCTACGATCCGCTGATCGCACGCGCGCTGGTCGCTCGCGGGCGGATCGGGCTCGCGCTCGCCGGCGCGCAGCGCGGCGACGCCGACTTCGTCGAGGCGACCCAGCTCGCGCTCGCGGTGGGCGACGATCCTCTTGCGATCGAGGCGTTCGCGCGCGCCGCATACGCGATCGCCACCACGAGTAACCTTCCCGCGACAGAAGGCCTGCCGTTGATCGAGGCGATCACCCGGCGCGTCGGCGACCGCGCGGCGTTCCCGCGCGCGCTGCTGCATCACAACATCGGGGCCGTGGAGCTCGCGCACGGCAACCGGATCGTGGCACGCACGCGCTTCGAGCAGGCGAGGCGCGAAGCGCGAGGACAAACCGCAAGCGCGGGGCTGGAGCTGACCGCGGTTCTGTTCAGCCTGATGATCGTCACCGACGACCCGGCCGAGCGCGACCGGATCGGAGCGGAGCTCGTTGCCACGCGCGAGGCCACGCTCGGTGCCAACCATCCGTTGACGCTCGAAGCGAAGATCGCGCGCGCCTCGTTGAGCGGTGATCCGCGAAGCGTTCGCGCGACGTTGAGTCCGCCGTGCACGGCGATGGCGGCGCTCCACCCCGAGCAACGCGCCTCGATCCGCGAGTGTGCGTACGAGGTCACCTGGCGGTCTCTCGTCGCGGACGACCGCGGTGAGGCCGCCGCGATGGCGGCCCGCGTGATCGAAGCCGCCGATTCGACGAGCAGCGACAGCCGCGTGGTCCGCGCGCACGCGTTCCTCCTGCTCGCCAGCGGAGACGCCGACGGCGCTGCACGCGCGCTGGCCATGATCGCGCCGCTCGGACCCGACCAGCCATGGTGGCAGCGGTTGACATCGGTCGACGTGGCATTGGGACTCGCACTCGCGGAGCACGCGCGCCATCAGCTGGCCGCGAGCACGCGCGCGCTCGATCGCGCGGAGCGATTGAGCCGCGAGCTCGCTGCCCTTGCGCCGATCGAAGTAGCGGATCGGCTCGATGCGATCTCGACGCTGCGCGGCCGCTAGGTCATAGCGCGGGGCTCGTCGTCGTCAGGTAGCCGCTCGGTACGCCGAGCCGGCAATGCGGCAAGACACCACAGGCCGTCAGGATCTGCGATGTCATGTCGTCCGCGCTGCCGTGGAGCCGGTGCGTATCCAGGCACAGCGCGCCGTTCTCGTTCCACCGTGCTTCGCTGTTCGGATACGCCGGGGCGGTGTTCATCCACCCCTGAGCGCTGGTCCAGCGCAGGGCCGTACCCTGCTTCGTGAACGCTTGCCCGGTGCCGCACACATCGGACGTGTACATCTTGAGCATCGCCTGGCGCTGCGCCCGGGTCGTCGGTGAAGCGGCGAGCTGGCTCGCGGCGGTGTGGCGGTTGAGGACGAGCTTCGACATGACGTTGCCCGAACATCCGATGTTGAACCAACTGCCGGCCTGGGCCGGTGTCGTCGCCGTGACCTCCAGCGTGCGCGTGTCGTAGCGGTCTCCGGTGAACAGGATCGCCTCCGCCGTGACGTTCCACAGCGTGCCATCGGGGTCACGCCGATCCGGCGGGTTGTTGCAGACCGGCTGGTATGTAGCAGCGCCCTGATGGTCGGTACGCCACAGCAGCTCGTACGTCTCGAGGGTGTCGGGCGCGCCCTGCCAGTACGTCTGTGCATGGGACACGCGGACGATCTTGATGCGGAAGCCGTCGCCGCCGCGATCGTTGGCGACGAGCAACTCGGCGCCGACGAGATCCTGATTCGTGAGAACGGCGATTCCCCAGAACCGCCCCACGAGCACCGTGCCGGTGACGTCGGGCAGATAGCTCGTGCCGTTCTTCACCATGCCGACGAGACGCAGACCTTGAGCGTTCGCTGACGAGCCAGTCTCCTCGAACTCGTGAAACTCGGTTGGTCCGAGAAACGGCGAGTTCGTCCCGCATCCGGTCTTCGGGCACGGATCGCCATTCCCGCCGTTGACCTCGCTGGTCTCGCTGGAGGTGTCGGGCTCGGCGACGCAGGCGGGGACCGCGACGAGCGAGGACAGGGCGAGCGCGGCGATCGGGAAGGACTTCATGCGACTCCAAAAGAAAGGTTCAACTGGTAGAGCGAGCAAGCGCACGCTCGTAACGAGAATTCGCCGCCGATCGCCGGGTCGAAGCCGCCGCAGCTGTAACCGGTTGTCATTCAACGCTTGTCTGACATCGTATTCGCCGTGCGCACCCAGCGGTCGAGCTCGTCATCCGAACGCAGCGCGCTCGGAGGCACGGCACCGTGGGCCAGCATCTCGTCGCGCAGCGCCGTGCGGGCGCGACTGAGCTGGACGCGAATCGTCGGCGCCGGCCGGTCGAAGACCTCGCCGAGCGCGAGCGCGTCGAGCTCTTCCCAGTAGTGCAGCTCGAGGAGTGTCTGCTGTTCGACGGGCAGTCCTCGGAGCGCCGCGAACAGCGCCCGGTGCTCCTCGTTCCGCGCGAGCCGCGATCCGGCGCTCGTCACCAGCGCGGCGATCGAGGACAGATCCGGATCGAAGGCCTCCACGCGCTTCTGCTCGCGCAGGAACCGCCACAGCTCGTTGCGCGCGATCGCGAACAGGTACGTCTTGAAGCTCGAGCGACCGGCGAACTGGTCCTTCGACTTCACGATCGCGAGCATCGTGGTCTGGATCAGCTCGTCAGGCTCGTCGCACTTGTTGGCGAAGAACCGGTACAGCGGAGTGAAGTACCGCGCGAACAGCTCGCGTCCCGCCGCCTGATCTCCCGCACGCCACCGCTCCAGTACATCTCGGTCGGGATCCACGGGGTCGCCACCGTAGCACGAACAAAAATCTCCGTAACGCTTGGCCAGCGACCGGCTCTACCCGGGTAAATGATCAAACACCGACTACTGGCGATCCTCTGGGCCGCGGCGACCGCGGGCGGCTGCACCGAACCGATCGACGCCGACGAACCGAATACGACCGAGGCCGAGCAGGCGGCCTTCGTCACCATCGGCAACATCCCTCAGAACGGCACCAACGTCGTGTTCGAGGACATCTCCGCGCCCAGCGGCGGCATCGACGTGACGAAGATCGTCGGTCTCACCGCCTGCGATCCGAAAGCGCTCTACGCGGTCGAGCAGACCGGTGCCGCATTCAAGCTGTGGTTCAGCAACAGCAACGGCCAGAGCTGGACTGCACAGGCACTCGCCGGCAAGAGCAAGGAGGTCGCGTGTGATCACGGCCTCCTCGCGACGCTCGATGTGAACAAGGATCTGTGGATCGCGAAGACGAACCTTGATGGCTCGCTGCGCGGCTGGTACGCGACGGCGAACATCGTGAAGGTCGACCGCATCGCGGGTGGGGACGGGTCGTTCTACGGCGTCAAGAGCGTCGCCGGCGGTAAGGACGTGTACATCACGTCCGGCAAGGCGCTGGGCGGCGGCAACTGCTTCGACGATGCGAACCAGAATCCGCAGTCGTGCGTGATGTTCTGGGGCTCGCCCGTGGTCACCATCGGCGCGACCCAGGTCACCGGCACCGGGCTCACGCGAACGGGCACCGATAGCCTCGTGGTTGGCAACACGCTGGCGTGGTCGCGCCGCGCGTTCGCGCTCGAGGCCAACGGCACCGTCAGCACGAACACCCATCTGCTCGACGGCGGCAACTCCTGGTTGTCGCTCAACACCGGATCGGAACGCTACGTGACGCTGACCGCGGCCGCGCCCAACATCGTGTTCGGAATCCAGAACAGGAACGGCGTGATCCGGCTCAGCCGGATCCGGATCAAGGAGACCAGCTGCACGGATGGCGCTGACAACGATGCGAACGGGCTCGTCGACGGCGAGGATCCCGAATGCGTGCAGCCACGCGCGGATGCCTTTTGCCTGGCCCACGTCGACGGCGACTACTGCGCGGACCGCAACCAACCGGTGGTGTTCCTCGATCAGATCAATCAGAACAGCGCCCTCATCAAGTGCAGGACGGGGTTCCGGACCACCGTGACTCCGGGCGTCTGTCAGCGAAACCCCTCGGCGTCGAATGCCGACCAGTTGCTCGACGAGAACGAGCTGACGCCGGCAGATCCGCCGCTCACCGGGCACTACTGCAACGTCCACTGGATCGACGGAACGTGGGGATTCGAGGTCGCGGGGACAAAGCCGTGCAACACGCTGCTGATGTCGAAGCCACTCGGCACTGTCGTGCGCGCCGGGCTGTACTCGCTGACGAGCACGAACTACGTGATGGTGCGCTGTAGCAACGGCGGCGTCGGACCGCTGGCCGCGCCCGGTGTCGCGCCGCTCAACGCCGCGAACGCCTCGGTCGGTCACACCAACAACAAGTGCATCTTTCAGGTCTCCGTGGCTGCATTGCCGATGTTCGATCGCGTGTGGGATCCGGCCCACGAGATCGCCGGCCGGACCGCGAACCCGTTCATCCACAATCAGATTCCGGTGGCGCTCGCGCAGTTCGGCTTCGGCGAGTTCGGAGGAAATGGCGGCGCGCCGCCGCTGTTCGGATTCGTCGATCGGTTCGGCCACGACAAGGGGCCCCGCGAGGCGGCCTACGACGCAGCCCTCGACGAGGGCCGTCCGCTCCTCGCGCCCGCTGCCGGTATCGTGATCGCCAATGGGTCGCGCGATCGCGACGTCACAGCCGTCGGCGCAGCACCCGGATCGCCGAATCAGAGCGAGCTGTTCGTCCGGTACAGCATCGGCTCCGATTCGGACTATCGCGAGTCGTTCGTCATGTACTACGCCCACATGCGCAAGCGGCTGGTCGTCGACGGCCAGACGGTCAAGGCGGGACAGATCCTCGGCTACGTCGGGGCGACCGGGTCGACTGGCGGGTTCGCCCACGTCCACATCGGCGCGCTGCGTGCGACGAACACCAACGCACACTCGGCAGCCTTCCCCGACGCGGGCTGGCACGTCGACATCCAGCCGGACCTGACCACCAACGGGGTGAACACCAACAGCGTCAACGCCGTCGACCCGCTCGGATGGGCGAGCTCGGCGATGGATCCGTGGGGTTACGAGGCGTTCGACGCGGGCAAGGGCGCTTGGAGCCCAGACCTGTTCAAACCCGGCAAGGGGTTCAGCTACCCGTGAACTAGCTCAGCTTAGAGATCCTGGTCGCCCGCCGACGGCTCGCGGCGGAGGAACGCCGGCAACGGCGCGGGCACGCGCGCTTCGAAGTCGAGCCAGACGCGGCGATCCTCGCGGCAGTCGTAGGTGCGGCAGGTGCCCGGGCGCTGGTGATAGATGGTGCACATCCCGTCGTCGTCCATGCACACGCAGCGCTTGGTGACCGGGTCCCGTGGTAGCTCGTAGGGGCGCTCGATCACGAACGGAATGTTGCGCTCGAGCACGTCCTGCTCGGAGAGCGCGACGTCGAACGAGCAGCAGCGCGCGCCGCACAGGTGGAGACGGGCTTCGCAGTCGATGTCGGGCCCCGTGATCTCGTACTTGTCGGAGAACATGGAAAGCCGGATCTTCGGGCCGCGGTCGGCGACGATGCGGCCGACGATCTTGCGGAACCGCTCGGGGAGCTGGCCGCGCATGATCAGCGCGTCGAGGAGGAACTCGAGCTTGCGCGACGCGTCAGGGTTGCCCTTGACGCTGGAGGCGGCGGCCTCGAGCTCGGCCTCGAGGTCCGGCGGAACGGGCGGAAGCTCGTCGGTCACGGTTGCAGCGTACCTCCCGCGGGCATACGGTGCGGCGATGTCGCGAAAGGAAGATGCGCTCGATTACCACCGGCGTGGACGCAAGGGAAAGCTCGAGGTCGTTCCCACCAAGCCGCTCGTCAGCCAGATCGATCTGTCGCTCGCCTACACACCCGGCGTGGCCGAGCCGTGCCTCGAGATCGCGAAGAACGAGGACATGTCGTGGGAGTACACCGCGCGCGCGAACCTCGTCGCGGTGATCTCGAACGGCACGGCGGTACTCGGGCTCGGCAACATCGGCGCGGCGGCGGGCAAGCCGGTGATGGAGGGCAAGGCGTGCCTGTTCAAGAAGTTCGCCGATATCGACGTGTTCGACCTCGAGGTCAACGAGACCGATGTCGACAAGTTCTGCGACATCGTCGCGGCGCTCGAGCCCACGTTCGGCGGCATCAACCTCGAGGACATCTCGGCGCCGGCGTGCTTCGAGATCGAGGAGAAGCTGCGCAAGCGGATGCGCATCCCCGTGTTCCACGATGACCAGCACGGCACCGCGATCATCTCGGGTGCGGGCATGATCAACGCCGCGCAGCTCGCGAACAAGCAGCTCGCGGAGATCAAGCTCGTCGTCTCCGGGGCGGGTGCCGCGGCGATCGCGTGCGTCGAGTTCTTCTGCAGCCTCGGTCTGACGCGCAGCAACGTGGTGCTCGTCGACTCGAAGGGCGTGATCCACAAGGGCCGCACGGACCTCAACCGCCAGAAGCAGGGCTTCGCGATCGCGGACGATGGGCGGCGCACGCTCGCCGACGCGATGGTCGGCATGGACATGTTCCTCGGCGTGTCGGTCGCGAACACCGTGACGCCCGCGATGCTGAAGACCATGGCGGCCCGGCCGATCATCTTCGCGCTCGCGAACCCCGATCCGGAGATCTCGTATCCCGATGCGATCACGGCGCGGCCGGATGCGATCGTGGCGACGGGGCGCTCCGACTTCCCGAACCAGGTCAACAACGTCCTCGGCTTCCCGTACATCTTCCGCGGCGCGCTCGATTGCCGGGCGTCGTCGATCTCGGAGGCGATGAAGCTGGCGGCCGCGCGTGCGCTCGCCGAGCTGACGCGCGAGCCGGTCCCGGACTCGGTGGTGATGGCGTACGGCGGCAAGTCGCTGAAGATGGGCCCGGACTACTTCATCCCGAAGCCGTTCGATCCACGCGTGCTGTGGTGGGTGGCGCCGGCGGTGGCGAAGGCCGCGATGGAGAGCGGCGTCGCGCGCATCACGTTCGACATCGACGAGTACCGCGATCGCCTGCTCGCGAAGGGCTCGAATGCGGCGTACTCGATCATGCGGACGATCACGAAGGAAGCGCAGCGCGACCCGCGCCGCATCGTGTTCCCGCACGCGGCGAACCCGCGCCTGTTGCGCGCCGTGCAGCAGATCGTCGACGAGGAGATCGCGAAGCCCGTGCTGCTCGGACGGCCCGACGAGATCCACAAGCTGTGCAGCGACATGTCGCTCGACCTGCTCGATCGCTGCGAGATCATCGACCCGCGCACGGCGCCGCACCAGACCTACGCGGACCGGCTGTACGAGCTGCGTTCGCGCAAGGGCATGACGTCGTTCAACGCGCAGACCGTGATCCAGAAGAGCGACTACTGGGGCGCGATCATGGTCGACGTCGGCGATGCGGACGGCATGGTCACCGGCCTGCGGCTCAACTACCCCGAGACGGTGCGGCCGATCCTCGAGATCTTCGGGCTCCAGCCGGGCGTCAAGGTCGCGGTCGGCATGTACATGATGGTGCTGCAGAACTCGGTGAAGTTCTTCGGCGACACCGTGTTCAACATCTTCCCGGATGCCGAGGGGCTCGCCGACATCACCATCCAGATGGCGGACGCGGTGCAGGGCTTCGGGATCACGCCGCGGGTGGCGATGATCTCGTATTCCAATTTTGGCTCGGTGCGGCACCCCGACGTGACGCGGATCCACCGCACGCTCGAGATGGTGCGGGAGCGCCGGCCCGACCTCGAGATCGACGGCGAGATGCAGCCCGAGCTCGCGCTCGATGCAGCCCGGCTCAAGGCGGCCTACGGGTTCTCCCGGCTGACCAAGGCGGCGAACACGCTGGTGTTTCCGTCGCTGGCCTCGGGAAACGCCGCGTACCAGATCGCGAAGGCGGTCGGCGGCGCGTCCGCCGTGGGCCCGATCCTGCTCGGCCTCGACAAGCCCGTGGCCGCGATGCAGAACGAGGCCTCCGTCGAGGAGATCGTCAACATGACGTCCCACGTCGTCCTGAAGGCACAGCAAGCCGCGGCGCTGCGGCAGAAGCGCGCCCGCCCCTGAAAGGGATTGACGGCGTGTAGCAGATTGCTACATTGGAGGCATGGCGAACGGAATTCCAGTCCGTTTGAGTGAAGCCCTCACCGTGCGGGCTCGTACCGTGGCTGCCGTCCAGGACCGATCGCTGACCGAGCAGGTCGAGCATTGGGCCCGGCTCGGGCAGGTGGTCGAGGCCGCCATCTCGGCGGATACCATGCAGCGCCTCAAGGCACTCAGCCACGACGAAGGTCTCGCGGACGCACTCGCCGTCGCCGATACGGCGGAGGGCCGCGCGGCCGCACAGGCGTTGATCCGCGCCGAGAACCCGGTGCGCTACGAGGAGCTGTCGCGCGGCACGATGGTCGCCGTCACCCGCGAGGGCGAGCGCTCCGG
>JAYVLW010000198.1:0-8809 GCA_043759315.1 Myxococcales bacterium | reverse complement strand
GTCCGGAGGCCGCGCGCGCGATCCTCGCCACCGCCCTCGAGGCCGGCGAGGCAGATGCGACCGGCGCGATCGTCGGCCTCGATCACGAAGGCGCTGCTCACCTCGCGCCGTGGCTCCCCGCGCTGTCCCCGCTGGCGCGCGCCGCGATCGCCCGCGCCCTCGGCGGCGCACCGTCGGGCGCCGAGCTGGTCGGCGCGCTGCTCGGCGGCAACGATCCGGAGGTCGCGCACGCCGCCCTGCGCACCGCGCTCGCGATCGCGCGCGGCGGCGCGAAGCTCCCCGCCGGCCCGATCGCCGCCGCGAACAAGGCCTCGCTCGAGGCCCTCGTCCTCCACCTCGACGCGCGCGACGCCGCCGCCGACTGGTCGGCGTGTGCCCGGCAGGAGCTCGAGATCGCGATCCGCCGCTGTGTGGCGCGCATGCTGTGGGCCGCCGCCGTCGAGGCCGCCGCGGCGGGCCGCGATCCGGCCGCGCTCGCCGCCGCCGCGCGCCACCTCGTGGGCGGCCGCGAGGCCGACCGTCGACGCGCGCTCGACGTGGTCCAGGAAGTCCAGGCCGGCCGCTCGGAGATCCTCGCCGTCATCGAGCGCTGGCTCCGCCCCGCCGAGCCCACGCCCGGCACCGCCGCCGTCCTCGCGCTCGTCGACCCGTGGCTCGCGAAGCTGTGCTCCGGCGAGCTCGCCGATCTCGAGCCCACGCTCCTCGCGCTCCGCAAGCCCGCCCTGTTCGCCACCATCGCCGGTCCTGCGCTCGCCGCCCTCGCCGCCCGCGCCACGAAGCGCACCGTCTCGGGCGAGCTGTTCGCCGCCGGCTCCGACGGCGACAGCATGTTCGTCGTCACCGACGGTACGCTCGAGGCCGTGCGCCCAGGTGCCCCTCCACGCAAGATCGCCGCCGGCGGCGTGGTCGGCGAGCTCGCCGTCCTCACCCGCGCGAGGCGCGCCGCCACCGTCTCCGCACCCGAGCCCACGCAGGTGCTCGAGATCGATCGCGAAACCTTTGCCGCCGTGGCGCAGCGCGCACCGGAGCTCGTCGCCGGCCTGTCGGCCACGCTGGCCGGGTGGATCGCCCCGGAGCGCCCCGACGTCCTCGGCGCGTAGCCTCAGAACTGGAAGTAGATGAACGGCACCATCTTCGCGTGCCCGAGCTCGCGCAGGACGAGCGCGACGCACGCGAGCGCGAAGCCCTGCGCGGGAGCCGGCAGCGTGACGAACCGCTCGCGCAACCAGCGGTAGCTTCCGTCCGCGAAGAAGTGGGTGACGAAGCCACAGACCATCGTGGCAGTCACGAGCGGGACGACGTTCGCGTGATCGAGCTCGAATGACGCGATCCGCGCCAGGATCGCGAACGCGTTGTCGAAGTCGCTCGCGCGGAAGAAGATCCATCCGAGGCACACGTACTGGAACGTGAAGATCACGGCGACCGAGCGCCGCGTGATCGCGAGCAGGCGGCGGCCGAGGAGCGCATCGCCGCGCTCGACGATGTCGGCGACGATGCCGAGCAGCCAGGTCAGGCCGATCAACGGGATCCACATCGACTGATCGCCGTACTGCAGCGACCACAGGAACGCCACGCCGGCCCCGCACATGGCGATGCGCAGGATCTCCGGCCACCACAGGGTCCGATCGGGGCTGCGCCACACCAGGAAGAACGGGACCACCGCCCCCTCCGGCTCCTTGGGACCGCGCTCGTCCCCGAGCCACGCCGTGACCACGGCCCACAGCGGCGTCACCGTCAGCCAGACGAGCAGCAGCGACCCCCACATCGCGCTCTTCGGGATCCAGGGGATCGAGAGGCCGACTCCCGCGTTGACGGCCGTGACTCCGATCATCGCGACCAGCATGCAGCCCGCGAGCAGACTCCACGCCTCGCGCACGTTCCCGCCCGCGGTGCGGCGCTGGAAGAACCGCGTGATCGCGAGGCCGAAACCGTGCAGCGCGCCCCACACGATGAACGCGAAGCTCGCGCCGTGCCACAGGCCGCCCAGCAGCATGGTGACGATCAAGTTCACGTACGTGCGCGCCGGCCCCTTCTTGCTGCCGCCGAGCGTGATGTAGAGGTAGTCGCGGAGCCAGGTCGAGAGCGAGATGTGCCAGCGCCGCCAGAACTCCTGGAGGTTGGCCGAGCGATAGGGCGTGCGGAAGTTCTCGGGTAGCGTGAAGCCGAGCACCTGCGCGGAGCCGATCGCGATGTCGGAGTAGGCAGAGAAGTCGCAGAAGATCTGGAGCGCGTAGGCCCAGACACCGACGGCGACCTCGAGCGCAGAGAACCGCTCCGGCGCCTCGAAGACGCGATCGACGATCGCGAGCGCGAGCGTGTCGGCGATCGCGATCTTCTTGAACAGGCCCGTGCAGATCCGGAACAGGCCGTGCGTGGCCTTCTCGAGCTGCATCTCGGGAAGGGTCTCGAGCTGCGGAAGCAGGTCCTGCGCACGCACGATCGGGCCGGCGACGAGCTGCGGGAAGAACAGCACGAAGGTGGCGAACTTCACGACGGACTGCGTCGCCTTGAGCTCTCGACGGTAGACATCGATCGTGTAGGACAGCGACTGGAACGTGTGAAACGAGATGCCCGCCGGCAGGATCAAGTGCAGCGGGCGGAGCTCGGTGGTGGCGTTCGGGTCGATGAAGTCGGCGACCGGGTTGATGATGTCCTGTGTGAAGAAGTTCGTGTACTTGAAGAACACGAGGATCCCGAGGTTCGAGCACAGGCTCACCACGACCAGCGCCTTGCGCTTCCACGGATCCTCCGTGCGCTCGATCCAGATGCCGAGGTAGTAATCGAGGACGATCGTGCCGAGCAGCAGGCCGAGGAGGTAGCGATAGGGCCCCGGCATCGCCGAGGCCCACGCGTGGTAGAACAGCGACGAGGCGACGAACAGGATGACCACGCGCCCGAGCGGCCGCGTGTCCTCCGCGGTGGTCGCGCCCACGCCCGCGCCGAGGATGAGCAGCACCACGAGGTGCGCGTGGCGCACGATCTCCGCGGTGACGTCGTCGAGTGCGCCCTGATCCCAGGCGATCGCCACGGTCGCCGCGACGATCGCGAGCACCGCCACGAAGCCGCGCGCGATCAGCTGCTGGCCGCGCGCCGAGGCGATCCACGGTCCACCGCGCCGACCGAGCACGAGCGCGCCGCCGAGCACCGCCGTGCCCACGCCCCAGCGCAGGAACAGCTCGGGAGGCCACGCCTGATACTGCGGGTGGTCACCCGCCGCGAGCCGGAGCAACGCGCCGCCGATCGGATCCCACAGCGCGTCGGGATCCTTCGCCACGAGCATCACCACGATGTCGCCGAGCAGGATCATCACGGCGATCCGCGCCCACGCCATCCGCGGTCCGCCCCAGCGCGCGAGCGCGTAGAGGAAGAACACCGCGATCAGGAACAGCGGATAGTCCGGACTCGAGAACAGCATCGATTACGGCGCGATCGGACCCGGTAGAGGCGCGTCGACGGGAACCCGGGGCAGCGCCGGATCGCGGCCCGTGCTCGGGGGGAGCTTCCGGTCACTCCGCCAGCGCGCGTAGTCCGCGAGCAGGGCGGCCGAGAGCGCGTCGGCCCACAGTTGATAGCCGAGATCGGTGAAGTGGACGTGGTCCTTGTAGGCGATCTTCGGTTCGCCGGTGACCCACGGGTGCATGTGGTCCGGGCCGCCCATCGCCGACAGCGTGTCGAAGAACGCGACCTTGTTGCGCGCGGCCGCAGCATGCTCGACGGAGACGATCTCGCCGAGCACCGCCGGTGTGCGCCACTCGCACTCGGGGACGATGCTGCCGTCCTTCCGAGGCTTCATGCGTTCGCAGGCCCGCCCGCCTTCGCGCACTCCCATGTCCGGCGGCCCGAGGATCAGGATCGACGCCGTCGGCGCGGCCGCGCGGATCCGCAGGATGGTCTCGTCGAAGTAGCGGGCCATCGCCTCGAGGTCGAGATCCGGATCGTCCGCTTCGTTGGTGCCGTACTGCAGCACCACGAGCCGCGGATCGCGCGTGGCGAGCTGGTCGCCGATGATCGACCAGTCCCACGAGCGCAGGCTGCCGAGCCGGCGTCCGACGACGCCGAGCGCATCGACGATCACGCCCGGCACGCCGCGCTCGAGGACCACGCCGAACAGATCGAGCTGCCCGCCGCCCCCGTGCTCGAGCGTCAGCTTGTGCGGGCCATCCGGCACCGGGATGATCTGTCGCGCGGGGTGTGGCGGTTCGATCGGCTGTGTCCGCGTGGAGAGCTGCTGCCACGGCTGATCGTCGACCCGGTAGCGTAGCGTGCCGTGATCCGGCGCGGCCTGGTACAGGATCTCGAACTGCGCGACCCGCGTTCCGGCGATGCAGTCGGCGCAGGTCTCGACCCAGAGCTGCGCGCCCTTCTGCGAGCCATAGACACGCAGCCCCACGATCCCGAACGGCTCCGCGTCGCCGTTCTTGCCGCCGACCGCCGCGCGCCACGATCCGGACACGCCGTACTTCACATCGCGCTGGTAGTAGTGACGCGCGGGGGGGCGCCCCGCTCCGACCAGCCCGCGCCCGGCATCCCCGAACCTCGCCTGCAGCGTGGTCCGCAGCCGCGACGTCATCGAGTCACCGGCGGTGTGCGAGTCGCCGAAGAACAGCATCAACGCGCGGCCCGCGGGATCGCCGCGCTCGGCCGCGGCCCACGCCGTGAACAGATGATCGAGCGTCTCGCCGGGCGCATCGAGGACGCCCGGGATCCGCGGGACCGAGGCATCCAGGGCCATACGTGGCGCGTCGTCGACGCCCGTCGCGTCCGCCGTCGCGAGCGGCGACCTCGGCGGTTTCGGTGGGAGGCGTTCTCCCTCGCACCCGACATTGCAGCCGAGCAGCGCGAGCGCCGCACCGAACATCACCGGCAGCGCTTCAGTGATTCGCATAACGCCGGGCTCCCGTCATCAACGCGTCGAAGATCGCGTCGGCGAACTTGTTGGCGCCCTTGCGAGTGAGGTGCTGGAAGTCGGTCCCGACGAGCCCCTTGCGGAACCACTTCTCCGCCGAGCCCTTCGCGCCCATCCAGTCGTAGGTGGAGAAGAACGCACACCCGGTGGCGTGTGCCGCGCGCCGCTGTGCGTCGACGAGGACGGGCATCACCGCCCGGGACGGATAGCCACCATCCTTCGCCTCGGCCTGATCCAGGGGCGAGACCACGAGGCACGTCGCGTCCGGCCGCGCCTTGCGGATCGGTGCGAGCACCTTCTCGTAGTTCGCCTGGTACAGCTTGGTGTCCTGGTCCTTCGGCCCGAGCCACTGCGCCTCGTTCGCGCCGATCATGATCATGATGAGGTCCGCGCCGCGATGGACGAGCCCGCCGGCGAAGCCCGCACCGTTATGGTTCGCGAAGCTCTTCACGTTGACGCTGACGATGCCCATGTTGTCGACGACCGCGCCCTTCGCGTTCTCGAGCTGCAGCCCGAACGTGCGCACGCGGCCCGTGATCTCGATCTTGAAGCTCTGCGCTCCTTCCTTGAGCGTGGCGGTCGCGTAGCCCGCTTCCTTGGCATCGCCCTTGGTCTCCGCGCGGATCGCTGCGTTACCATCCGCCGTGATCGTGACGGTGCCCCCCCTCGGTTGCCCGAGGTACGCGAGCTCGAGGTTCGTGACCTTGCCCGCGTTGAGCTTGATCGTGGCGTGTGCGTCGTCGCCCTCCGCGGTCGCCCCGCCTGCGCCGTAGAGCCCGTCGGCGATCTGCAGCGTCGAGATCGCGTGCGTCGCCCAGTTGCCCGAGCTGCCGCGGGTGATCGCCTCGTGCCCGACAAATCGGTGTGGCGGGACGAGCGGGATCCAGCCCGGACCACCGTCACCAAGCGCGGTCTGAAGCTTCGTGCGCAGCCGGCCAGGGATCGCGTCGGTGGCCACGACCGAGTCGCCGTACCACGACACGCGCACCGCCCGGCCGAGCGTCCCCGACTTCTCGTCCGCGACCGCCTTGTAGAACGCGTCCATCGCCCAGCGCTTGCAGCTCTCGGGCGTGCCGTCGACGCACGTGTCCTCGAGAGCGCCACCCGTCGCGCGGTCGGCACTCCCCGCTCCGGTCACCGGCAATGCCGGGAGCACGTCATCTCCACCCGCCTCGGCCACCTCCTTGGGCGGCGCGGTGAACGTAGGCCCTCCGGCCGTGGTCGCGTCGGTCTCGCGGGGTTGGGTCATGCGATCGGCGAGCGCCTGAACACCCCCATCGATCCACCACAGCCCGGCCGCCATGAACCAGGCGAACCACAAGAGGGTCGGCGCGACGGTCCAGCTGCGATCGGGTGCCGACATCTGGTCGAAGGTATGCGAATGGACCGCTATGCGCAAAGTCGCGGGGGTGGCGCGGGCCTCGCATACGATCCTGACCCTGGAGGGGTTCATGCGCACGCCTATCTTGAGTTGCACGCTAATGGTCACGATCCTCGGTGGATGCGGGGACGATGGGGGCTCAAAAGTCCCACCTCGGATCATCGAGGGTGGCGGAATCAGCGACGGTCCGATCGACGGTGTCGCGAATATCTACGTCATCAACGACCTCACCCGGGAGCCTGTCGCCGGGGCCAAGGTCCTGGTCGGCACCCTGGAGGGTGAGACCGATGCGACGGGCCTGTTCATCGTCGAGGACGTGAAGGGGCCACAGACCATCGCGGTCAAGGCAGCCACGTTTCGCTCGGAGATGTGGGTCGGAGCGAACGGCGCGAACATGACGTTCGATCTCGAAGCCGCCACGAAGCCGGTGGCGCCGCGCGCCACCCTGACGGGATCGATCGACACGTCCTCGATCATTGTTCCGCAGGGTCACCTCCGGTTCGGCCTCGTCTTCTACTCGCAGACCGATGATCTCGGCGATCCGTCGAACGAGATCGCCACGCCGAACGACAAGAACGTCTGCAGCGGCGGCGGCATGAACAACCCCCAACCCTGCACGTTCACGATCGACGTGCGTCCCGGTCGCATCGCGCTGCTCGCCGCGATCTACGACCGCGATCTCAAGGGGACACCGACGATGTTCGATGACGACACGATGACGTTGATCCGGTGGGCCTACCGCGGCGGCATCACGGTCACCGCCGGTGTCGCCCAGAACGGCCAGGACCTGACGCTGGTCGACGTCGGGAACATGGGCAACCTCACCGTGGACTTCGGGTCTCCGCCGTCGGGCCTGTCGACCGTGGGCGCGCTGATCGGCATGAACCTCGGCATCGATGGGGTGTTCCAGATGCCGCTGTTCCGCACGCCGACCGACGCCACCCTGCTCACGCCGAAGCTCGCCGCGTTCACCGGAGCCACGAGCTATCGCCTCACCGCGATCGCCAGTAACGGCACCGATCCGGCGACCACGCAAAGCATCGTGATCCGCCGCGTGCTCACCGGGCCCACCCTCGCGGCCGGCACCTGGCTCACCCCGCCCGCAAGCCCGACCATCACGCGGACCGGGGCGAAGTGGACGCCGATCGCGGGCGCCACGGTCCACAGCGTCGAGTACAAGCAGGGCACCGCCTCGGTCCTCAACATCACCGCGTTCGATAGCTCGACCGAGGTCACCATCCCCGAGCTGGTCGCCCTGCCCGCCGGCACGCTCACGGGCACGCTCAGCGGGATCGGCGCGGAAGGCCTCGACGTGATGGATTTCGCGCTCGATGTCGACGAGGACAAGCTGAACGCCGTGTCCGCACAGACCGCCACGATCAATTGACCCTGGGACGCGCGTCACTGGCGAGCACGCGAGTGCGACGCGCAACGAGCGGAGCTGCTACGATGACGTAGATGCGCCGGTGGTTCGTGCTCGCATGCCTGTCCTTGGCGTGCGTCACCAGTCCCCCGCCGCCGCCCGACTTCGGCGGCGGTGGTGGCGGCGGCGGCACACAGGAGCCTTCGGCCGATGATCCCGAGCTGTTCGCGGCGCGGCAGCGCGACGCGATCACGCGCGTCGGCAAGCTCGACGATCGCACGGTCGACTTCGTGTTCGACGGCGGACAGCTCGAGTTCGAGATGTACCGTCTCGGCAACCGGATCGTACAGACGGCGCGCAACCGCTACGCGGTCCCGGTCATGGTGGCGTGGTCGCTGACCGCGATGGAGAACCTTCGCTCCGTCACGCTGCCGGCAGGTGTGATCCTGCTCCCGCCTGCGCCCCAGCCGCTCGGCTTGGGCCCGATCGTGATCCTCGCCGAGCTCCAGCAGGAGGACGCCACCCAGCGCTATCGCCGCGAGCTCGGGTTCCGCGCACGGTTCGGCGACCCGAGCGTGCAGCCGACCGAGTACCAGTACGCGCTACCCTACCCGCGCGGCAAGACCTTCTCCGTCCTGCAGGGGTTCCACGGCACGTTCTCCCACCGCGGCTCGAACGAGTTCGCGGTCGACTTCGATTGCCCCGTCGCCACCCCCGTCCTCGCGGCGCGCCCGGGGACCATCGTGGTCGCGAACGCGACGGCCCAGGGTTCCGGCACCACGCCGGACTTCCTCGAGTACAAGCGTACGAACTTCGTCATCATCCAGCACGAGGACGGCACCCTCGGCGAGTACATGCACCTCGCACCCGCGAGCGTGCAGGTCAAACCGGGCCAGCGGGTCGAGCGCGGCCAGGAGCTCGCGCTCTCCGGGAACACCGGATTCTCGTCGACGCCGCACCTGCACTTCCAGGTGATGACCGCCGCGCGCGATGGGCTCGCGGCACGCTCGTTCCCGTTCACCATGGCGGTCGCGCCGGGTCGGGTCGAAGAGCCGACGTTGTCCCAGCGGTACACGGGTTGGGAACTGCGCGCAGATCCTCCAGCCATGAGATGATCCTGGCGATGGGTGCGCGCGTCTGCGTCCTCGGGTGTGCGTTG
>JAYVLW010000197.1:0-3187 GCA_043759315.1 Myxococcales bacterium | reverse complement strand
GGCATGGCGGGCGGCCTCGAGTCGGCGGTCGTCCGGATCGCTCGCCTGCGCCGTCTGGATGGCGTCGATCAGGGCCATCAGGCGGTCCATCGCCGTGTTCTGCATCGCCAGGGTGCGTTCCTGGATCGACTCCGCCCGGGCGACGAGCTCTTCCGTGGCGATCGGGTGACAGACCTGGCAGGCGCGCCGGGCATCGAGGAGTGGACTGCGGATATGGTGGTCCGTGATCTTCATGGCACCGACGCGTTTGTAGGGCATGTGGCAGTCCGCGCAGGAGACGCCCGCGCGCGCATGGATGCCCTGGGACCACAGCTCGAACTCCGGATGCTGTGCTTTGAGCATCGATGCGCCCGTCTCGGCATGGACCCAGTCGCGGAAGCCGATCGCGTCGTAGCGCGCGAGCAGCTCGTCGGCGCGCAGGCCGTCGTCCCAGGCGTGGCTAAGCTGTGTGTCGGCGCCCTTGAAATAGTATTCGACGTGGCACTGGGCGCAGACGAAGCTGCGCATCTGCGCGCGGGTCGCCATCGTGTTGACGTCGTAGTCCGGTGTGCCCCGACCCGCCTCGAGGCGCGCGATGGCGTCGATGAAGGCCGGGCGCGAGATGCGCAGCCGCAGCGTCGTCGGATCATGGCAGTCGATGCATGCGATCGCCCGGTCGACGTGTGTGCGCGCCTCGGCGTAGGGCATGGCGTTCAGCTTCGCGGCGCCCGCCGCTTCCGGCGAGGGATCGGCCTCCCCGAGCTTGCGGATGGTCGTGACGACGCTGGCGTGGCATTGCAGGCAGGCGCCGGGCTGTGGCTTCTGCTGGCGGGCGGTGAAGGTCTGGTCGTCGAGCATGTACGCGTGGCCACGTGCCTCGCGGTGGTCGATCGCGAAGCTGTAGCCGGCCCACATGCGCTCGAGTCGCGGGTCGGCCGCGAGCTTCGATTGCGTGACCGTCGAGCGCGGATCGGCCGCGGTCGGCACGTGGGGGAGCGCGTCGCTTCCCCCGAAACGCGTGCGCTCCTGATCGACCGTCGCGCGATAGTCCTCGTAGTGGTGCGGGAAGCTCCGAGCCCAGGCCGCCGGATCGTCGACGTCTCCGGCGAGCTCCAGAACCGGGATGGGCGCGAGCCGGCCCTCCAATCGCTTCTGGTAGATGTCGAAGGCGAGGGCGAGGACGAGCGCCGTCGCCGCGAGCGCGAGGATCACGAGGGCGATCCTCCGGCGTCGCATGCTCGAAGGCTGTCGATCGGATCCGGTCATCGAGCGGACTCCATGCTAGTGGCCCATGTCCGCGTGGCATCGCAGACATGCGCCCGCGTCCGAATGGGGCGCGAAGCCGTCCACCGCCCGGACGAGCGCGCCGTGGCAGCGACGGCAATTCGCCTCGGCGATCCGGCGGTTGAAGTCGTTGATCTGGAGCGGCTCCGAGAACCGGCCCGTCGTGAAGGCCCAGGAATGATTGAAGCCGTTCACCGCCTTGCTCGCATACTTGGCGGCGATCGAGTGGCCCGTGTGGCAATCGTTACAGGTGGTGACGAGACCGTGCGGGCCGCGTTGCCAGCCTTCGTACTCGTCGCGCATGATGTGGCAATTGAGACATGCGGTCGGATCGTCGTGCAGATACGAAGTGCCGCCCGCATAGTCGAAGGTGAAGAGACCGGCAACGAGGAGCAGACCGAGCGCCGCCCGAGGACCCCAGACGAGCCAGCCCGCGACCGGGTGCGGCGGCGGGGATTGGGCGTGCTGTCGGGCGGGCATTGCGGAGCAGCGTACTGGATCTCACCGGCGGGGTGCGCCGCGTGGCATCACTCGCCCGGGCTAGGCCTCTGGAGACTGCTCGATTCAGCGCCGTACCTCGAATCGGATACCGACGAGGGGCGAAGGATCGCGCTCCTCTCTCTTGTCGATTTCGGCACCGTCTTCGTCGAGCACGGTGAGCTCCTGGATGAGCGCGATCCCGACATCTCCGCGGACGCGGAGCCAACTCCGGATCCGGTAGTCGGCCTCGAGCCCGACGCGCGCCTGCCGCCGCTGCAATACCCCCGACCCGAGTCCGGTCGGTGGATCCGCGCGGCGGTCGAGGCGGTACTGCGTGCTCACGAGTCCGCCCGCGAGAGCGAGCTGAAGGCGGCGCGAGGCATCCCAGGCCACCGATCCATTGAGTCCGCTGAGCTCGAGCATGAAATCCGGCTGCGGCCGGACCTGGATGCGGTAGGCGGGCGCGACGCGTAGCTTTCCGTCTCCGAGATCGGATCCCACGCCCACACCCAGCCTGAGTCGCAGCCAGCTGCCCCGGCGATAGGTACCGCCGAGACCGCCGCCCACGATCAGGGACTCGGCGAATTCTGCACCGCGCTCCTGGCGGAGAGTCGCACTCGTGAGGAGCTCGACTCCGAGTCCATGATCGAAGCGGTAGCTGCCACCGATGCGAAGCGCGGCGTCGAGAAAGTCGTCGAGCCGTGTGGAGCGACCGTTGGAGATCGAGGTCGCGAACCTGTCCGAGCCGTCGAACGAGAGGGTCTCGACGGCGACGGTCGGGGAGACACCGAGCTGGAAGCGATCCGCGATCGGCCCTCCGCCCTCGACAGAGAATCCGGTCCGGAACCAGAGTGCTCGCGCGCCGTCGAACACGCCCGCGCTGACGAGGCGCTCGTCGATCCCGAATCGCAGGCTGGCGACGTTGCTCTGGAAGGTGGACCAGACGGAGCGGAGCTCCTCCGTGCGTTCGGTGAGCTGTTCGGGGGAAGGCGCGAGCTTCTCCTCCGCATGGGAACTCCGGGCGACGGCACCCAGCACCGACGCGACGACGATGGACGCGATGAGTGTGCGCGAGACATCGAGCATTCGAGCGAGTCTACCCCGCGCGGCCTCGGGCGGGATCGGGCCATGGTGCGGGGCGGTCGGGACCTAGCGGAACCGTCCCGTGCTCCCGCTCGCTGCGATGGGGACGAGGCGTCAGGCCGTCGGTCCAATCACGCCGCCGAGCGCGGCTGCTGGAAGATCGATTTCTCGGGGCCGATCCGGGCTGCGAGCGGTGCCAGCTTCTCGGCGTCGAGACCGTAGAACGCGACGGCGTTGCCGCCGAGCATCGCTTCGAGCTCGAGCTCGGGGATGCCGTGCAGCGAGTCGATCTGCTGTTTGCGCGTCACGGGCCAGCTGCCTTCGGGATGGGGATAGTCGCTGCCCCACATCATGTTCTCGA
>JAYVLW010000196.1:0-23534 GCA_043759315.1 Myxococcales bacterium | reverse complement strand
GGCTCGAAGGCCTGGGGCCGGATCGGCGTCAACTCGATCAACGGCGTCGTCGGCACGGCCGGCTTCGCCCAGGGCGATGTGGATGCACAGATCCGCGGCTCGGTGCTCGCGATGAGCCGGTTCGGCGAGTCCTCGACGGTCTCGGAGATCCAGCCCGCACCCCTCGAGGGCGACGGCGCGAACACGCTGATCGCCGCCGTGGTCGGCCAGAAGGGCGGGACGTTCGGACAGATCCGCGCGTACCGCAGCAAGCGCGACTCCCCGTTCGCACCCTACGACAGCGATCCCGCGATCGTGCCGCCGTACGCGTTGTTCAACTACCAGCTCCTGGTCGAGGGCGGGCACACGCGCGAGCTCACGAAGCGACTCACCATGTCGGCGCGCGGCTACTTCACCCTCTATCGGTACGCCGACCGGATCTACAACACCAGCGACGTGTTCCTCGACTACGGCGACGCGCGCACGTTCGGCGCCGAGGTCCGCGGCCGCTACGAGTTGCGTGAGGACGGCAAGCTCGGGATCACGGCGGGCCTCGAGACGAACTACAACGTCACGAAGAGCCGCGCGTTCACCGAGGGCATGGAGTCGGGCGGCGTGGTGGTGCCCCTCGACTTCGATATCGAAGGCGTCTACGCCGAGCTCGACGGCCAGCCGACCGAGTGGTTCGGCTTCACGGGTGGTGTGCGCTTCGACCGCCGGCACATCTTCAGCAACGATCTCCCGCAAGCCGACCCGATGTACCGCGCGTCGACCTCCGATAGCCGGCTCTCCCCGCGCGCGGCCGTGTTCCTCGCGAAGCCGGAGAAGTACGGCGCGAAGCTCCTGTACGCCGAGGGCTTCCGCAACCCGAGCTCGTTCGAGGGCTACTTCGCCGACAACGTCGACTTCTCGGCGAACCCGAACATCAAGTCCGAGCGGATCCGCAGCTTCGAGGGCGTGCTGTGGGCGAAGCCGGTGACCGGTCTGTCGACGCGGATCTCGGGCTTCCACTGGAGCGCGCGCGACGTGATCGAGCAGCGCCCCGATCCGGACGACGACACGCTGCTCCAGTTCCAGAACGTCGGTCGCTACATCGCCCAGGGCGTCGAGGTCGAGGCGACGTACCGCACCAGCGGTGGGTGGTACGCGTTCGGCGGCGGTGCGGTCGCGCGGGTCGGCAGCGCCGATGGCGCCGGCGCCGTCGCGTACGGCAACGTGGTGGATGCGCCCGCCGTGACGGCGACGGTGGGGGTCTCCACGCCGAAGCTGTGGGACCGCGCGCACCTCTCCGGCGAGGCGGTGGTGCTCTCGAAGCGGAGCACGCGCCCGGATGCGACCGGCGCCGCGCTCCCCGACTCGCCAGCATGGACGGGGATCAACGCAACGCTCTACGTGCCGGACCTGAAGGGCTTCGATGTGACCGCCGGTGTGCGCAACATCCTCGGGACGCGCGACGAGATTCCGGCGCCCGGCGACTACGATCGGTTCCCCGATCCCACGACCACGATCGTCGTTCCGAAGATCCCCGGCGAGGGCCGCGAGTTCTTCATCAAGGTGGGGTATTCGCGGTAGCCGGCTCGGCGGCGTCGCGCTCGCGGTGCTGCTGGCGACACCCGCTGCGCGCGCCGACGAGCGGGTGGTCGACGTCGACGACCTTCCGCCGCTGCCCGCCGCCGAGGACGAACCGTCGAGCTCGGCCACCGTGCTCGCCGCGGCGGCCGCGGAGGAGGACGTCGTCGTCGGTGCGGCGAAGCGCGAGCAGAGCCTCGGCAACGTCGCGTCGGCGGTGACCGTGATCTCCGGCGACCGGATCCGGCGCTTCGGCTACCGCACGATCGGCGAGGCGCTGGCGAGCGTCGCGGGCGTCTACCTCGTCGATAACCGCCTCAGCTACTCGGTCGGCGTCCGCGGCCTGCAGATTCCCGGCGACTTCAACACCCGGCTCCTCGTCCTCGTCGACGGAGCGAGCATCAACGAGGCGTGGGGTGCGTTCGCCGGGCTCGGGTACGACGCGATCGTCTCGATCGAGGACATCGCGCGCATCGAGGTGATCCGCGGCCCGGTGTCGTCGGTGTACGGCACGAACGCGTTCTTCGGGATCATCAACATCGTCACCCGCAGCGCGGCCGATGCCCCGCGGGCGTGGGTGCGCGCGGCGATCAACTCGATCCAGGGCGTGACCACGAGCGCTGGGTTTGCGGCCGGGAGCGTGCACGAGCAGATTCGCGGCGCGGTCCACTTCATGAACCGGATCGGCGAGACGCTGACCGCCGACATTCCAGACGGGCAGAAGCTCGGGTTCGATGGCTCGCGCTCGTTCGTCGCCGGAGTGGTCGGCGCCTACGGCGGGAGTTTCGGACAGGTGCGCGCGTCGCACTACAGCCGCGAGTCGCCGTTCGCGCCCTACGATGTCAATCCGCTGATCCGGCCCTACGAGCAGTGGGACACCCACCTCCTCGTCGAGGGCGGGCACACACGCGAGGTCGGCAAGCGTCTGTCGATCGCGGGCCGCGTCTACACGAACCTCTACAAGTTCAGCGATCGCGCGCCGCCGTACGACCCGGTCACGGGCTACGTCCTCGACACCACCGGTGCGGCGCAGGTGGTCGGGGCGGAGATCCGTGGGCGCTACGAGCTCGTGCGCCCGAACCTTCTCGGCGTCACGGCCGGCACCGAGGCGAGCTACGACCGCACGCGCTCCACGGCGGTCTCCGTCGGAGATCCTGCGAGCGTCAAGACCGACATCCGGACGAACTACGATCTTCAGGGCATCTATGCCGAGCTCGATGGCCAGCCCGTACCGTGGCTCGGCTTCACCGGCGGGTTGCGGTTCGATCGCAACTCGAAGCTCGAAGACCGGCTGAGCCCCCGGGCCGCGCTGTTCATCGCGCAGCCCGAGAAGGTCGGCCTCAAGCTTCTCTACGCCCAGGGCTTCCGCAACGCGAGCGCGTACGAGGGGACGTTCGAGGACGGCTCCGACTTCGTCGCGAACCCCGAGATCAAGGCAGAGACGATCCGTAGCTTCGAAGCCGTCGCGTGGGCGAAGCCGACGTCGGGACTCTCGGCACGGCTCTCCGCGTTCTCCTGGGACGCGCGTGGCATCATCGAGGCGGTGGCGGCCCCGATCGATCCGAACAGGCTGCAGTTCCGGAACGTGACCCGCTACGTCTCGGCGGGCGCGGAGGCCGAGGTGGCCTTTCGCACGAGCCACGGCTGGTATGCCTTCGGCGGCGCCGCGTACACGCACGTCGGCACCGAGGACGATGCGGGCAGACTCGTCTACGGCAGCGTGGCGAACGCGCCGGCGATCAGCGCGAGCGCGGGCATCTCGACCCCGAGACTCGGGGATATGGCGCACGTCTCGGTGGAGGCGACGGTACTGGGTCCGCGCCCGACGCGTCCCGACGGCGACGGGGTGGCTTCGCCCGACTCCCCCGCGTGGGTCGGCGCGAACCTCACCGTGTACGTTCCGAGCATCAAGGGCTTCGACGTGACCGCCGGAGTGCGCAACCTGGTCGGGACCCGCGATCGGGTGCCCGCTCCCGGCGACTACGACCGCAGCGCGCCTGATGTCCTCACAGTGTCCCGCGTCCCCGGCGAAGGGAGAGAGCTCTATGTCAAGGTTGGCTATGCGTACTAGGTGGATC
The DNA here is from genome assembly GCA_043759315.1 of Myxococcales bacterium. Classification (GTDB taxonomy): domain Bacteria; phylum Myxococcota_A; class Polyangia; order Haliangiales; family Haliangiaceae; genus JABFXX01. The sequence goes on along the minus strand of JAYVLW010000196.1, from coordinate 19,908 downwards.
CTCGCGGCGGTGCTCGCGTGTGCGACGCCCGCGCTCGCGCAGCGCCCCAACCAAGGTGAGGACGAGAGCGCGGCGCTCGTCGCGGAGGGCCGCGCGGCGCTCAAGAAGGGCGCGCTCGACGATGCGGCGAAGGCGCTCGACCAGGCGATCTCACTCAACCCGCGTCGCGTCGAGGCGTACGTCCTTCGTTCGGCGGTGTACGCGGCGCGCAAGGAGTACAAGGCTGGCATCGAGCTGATGCGACGCGCGCAGGGCCTCGCGCCGAACGACGAGGAAGTGCTCACCGCGCTCGGCTCGCAGCTCGTACTCTCTGGCGATGGCACCGCCGGCGTGCCGATCCTCCAGCAGGTCACGAAGAAGAACCCCGACCGCTACGACGCGCAGCTTCTCCTCGGCCACTACTGGCACGACGGCGGGAAGTGGCCCGACTCGATCACCGCGTTCGAGGCGTACTTCGCGCATCGCCCGGGCGTCCTCGCGAAGGAGGACGGTCGCCACCAGGTCGACCTCGCGGACGCCTACCTCCGCTATCGCCAGCCGCAGAAGGCGCTGACGCTGTTCAAGTCGGCAGTGGATGCTCGCAAGACCGATCTGCGCGCGAGGATCGGGGTTGCGTGGGCCACGGCGGCGCTCGACTGCAAGCGCGCGCGCTCGCTGATCCGCGAGCTCGAGCCGTTCGCCGATACCCACCCCGAAGTGTGGCTCGTCGATGGTCAGTGCGCGCTCGCGCTCGGTGACACCACGGCCGCGCTCGAGCGCGGTCGGCGCTATCTCGAGAAGTCCGCCACCGGCAGTGCCGCGGGCCATGCGCTCGTCGGTGAAGCCCAGGCGACGCGCGGGAACCTCGCGGAGGCGCGCAAGGAGCTCGAGACGGCGATGACGCTCGAGCCCGCGCGACGGCGATGGACCGTGCGGTACGCGTACGTGCTCCGCCGTGCGAACGAGGTCAAGCCCGGGCTCGACGCGCTCGAGAAGCTCGGGCCGCCGCCGTCCCCGGGAATCGATCCGGACTGGTGGGCCGAGCTCGGCGAGGCATTGCTCGCGAATGGCGATCCGCGGGCCGCGGCGCAGCGGCTCGTACCGATCGTCGGGGACGTGCCGGGCGATCGGGCGATCCGCGTTGTCGCGGGCGCGGGCCTGCTCGGGTCCGGTCAGGCAGAGGCTGCGATCCAGATGCTCGGGGAGGCCGAGGGCATCACCAGCACGCCACGATCGCGCAAGCTGCTCGTCGACGCGCTCGTCACGGTAGCGGTCGCGAAGCTCGGGGCGAACGATGCCGCGGGCGCCGAGCCATTGCTCGGGCGCGCCGAGCAGCTGGAGGGCACGCCGCTGGTGTGGCGCAACCTCGGCATCGCACGGCTCGCTCTCGACAAGAACGGCGACGCCGTGGCGTCGCTCGACAAGGCGGCGAAGGGCGATCCGAGCAGCACCACCCTGATGCTCGCTGCGCGCGCGCATGCGCTGACCGGCGACCTCGCTGGTGCGCGGTCGCTCTACGAGAAGGCGCTCGCGGCAGCGGACAAGGACAGCGCGATCGAGGTCGCCATCGATTGGGCCGCGTCGGAGGTCGCCGGTGGTGATCCGGCGCTCGCGGTGAGCGCGCTCGAGAAGGCCACCCCGGCAGCGAAGTCCGGACCGCTCGCGCAGCGCCACAAGGCCGCGCTCGCCACGGCACGTCACGCTTCGGGTGTGGCGCTGCTCAAGCAGGGCAACGGCGCGAGGGCCGTCGAGGCGCTGCGTGCATCCGCGGCCGCCGATCCGGCGCTCGCGACGAAGTGTGATCTGGCGCTCGCCACGGTGGTCGTCGGCGAGCCGAACGCGGCGTTGACCGCGCTCAAGGCGGTGAGCGGTCAGAGCTGCCCGTTCCCGCCGCCCGCCGATACGCAGGCGGCCCCGATCCTGATCGCGTTCACCGAGGGCCGCAACGCGAAGCGGGCGAGCAAGGCACTCGAGCGCTTGACCGCGCTGACCGCCAAGGCGAGCGGGCCGGCGGCGGTGCTGCTATCGACGGCGATCCGCGTCGTCGCACTCGAGGCGGCGAACGACGCGTACCGCTCGGGGCAGATGGCGCAGTCACGGAAGTACCTGAGCGCGGCGCGCAACGTCAATTCTCGCGTCGGAGCGGACGAGGTGGCGCACAACCTCGCGGTGATCGATCTCGTCGACGGCAACCTTGACTCCGCGATCGCGCAGCTCGACCGCGTGGCCGGCAAGGTGCCGGAGGCGCTCGTCAACCTCGGCATCGCGTACGAGCGCAAGGGCGATCCGGTGAAGGCGCTCGATGCGTGGCGACGCGCGCGCAAGGCCGGTGTGCGGTTCGCGCCGCTCGCCGACTGGATCGAGTCCAAGGAACGCATCTACGGAGGGGCGCCGTGATGCGGACCGTTGATCGTATCTGCGCAACGCTTCGCGTTGCTGCGCGCGGCACGGCCGTGCCGCTTGCTCTCGCGATCGTGTGCGCCGCGTCGGTCGCGCACGCCGACAACATCACCGTCGGGCTGTTCGCTCCGAGCGAACCGTTCCCGTCGACGGCAGCGCGCGTCGAGCTCGCGAAGAAGCTCGGCGACCACCTCGGCACCGCGCTCGGTGGCACCGGCATGGGCCGGGTCTACGCGCGCGCCGGTGACTTCGCCTCCGCCGTCAAGAAGGGCGATGTCGCCGTGGCGCTCGTGGATGCGACGTACCTCGCGGGCGCGGGGGGCAACTACACCGTGATCGCGGCGGCGACGCGGGCGGGCGACGCGACCCACGGCTGGCAGCTCGTCGCGCGCGGCGCCGACAAGATCAGTCAGCTCAAGGGCAAGCGCGTGCTCGTCCCCTCCGTCGGCGGACGCGAGGCCGACTTCGTGCTCAACGTCCTCCTCGGCGGCGAGGTCGGTAAGGACTACTTCGGCAAGCTGGAAGCGGTGCCCGATACCGCCTCGACCCTCGCGGCGCTTGGCCTCGGCAAGGCCGACGCGGCCGTGGTGCCCGCGAGCGTCGAGCTCCCGGCCGGCGTGACCACCGTCCTCGCGCTGCCGCAGCTCTCGGGGCCGGTCCTCGTGGCCTATGGCAACGTTTCCGCGGCGCAGAAGCAGGCGCTCGTCGCGGCCGCCGGGACGTTCAAGGGCGATGCCACCGTCGGTGGCTTCAAGGGCGCCGAGGCCGATGCGGTACGGAGCATCGCGCGCCGGTTCGGCGTGCCCGTCAAGCGGGGGCCGCACGCCGTCCCGGCGGTGCGCGTCGTCGTCGGAGATCTCGTCGAGAGTCGCACGTTCACCATCGAACGCACCCCGGCCACGGCCTTCGCGCTGGCCCCATCTGGCGATAAGGTGAAGCCGTGAGCCACGACGCGACCTATGCCGAGCATCTCGCCTATCTCCAGCGCGGCTACGAGGCAGCGCTCGCGGCGCACGGCTTCGATGCAGTGGTGCTGTGCAGCGGCGCTGCCGCGATGCGCAACCGGTTCGACGATCAGTCGTGGCCGCTGTCGCCGACGCCGGCCTACGCGCACTGGTGCCCGCTGCCAGAGCCCGACGCGTACGTCATCGTCCGCCCTGGCAAGAAGCCGCAGCTGGTGCGGACCGTCGTCGACGATTACTGGGAGACCCCGGCGCCGCCCGAGAGCGAGCACTTCTGGGCGGGCTTCGAGCTCGTCGAGGTCAAGCCCGGTCTCGCGGGCGACGCTCTCCCGGGCGGCAAGGTCGCCGTGGTCACCCGCGACCAGGGAACGTCGCCCCCTGGCACCGTCAACCCGCCCGCGCTGATCGCCGCGCTCGATGTTCTGCGCACGAAGAAGACGGCGTACGAGATCGCGTGCCTCGCCGAGGCCAGCGTGCGCGCCGCGAAGGGCCACCGCGCCGTCGCGAAGCAGTTCGCCGCGGGCGGCGTCTCCGAGCTGGAGCTGCATCTGTCCTATCTCCTCGCCACCGAGCAGGACGATGCCGCGGCGCCATACAAGAACATCGTCGCGCTCGGGCAGCACACGGCGGTGTTGCACTACGTCGCGTACCAGCGCGAGAAGGTCGCCGGCGATACCTCGTTCCTGATCGACGCAGGCGCGAAGGTCCTCGGCTATGGCAGCGACATCACGCGCACCTACGTGCGGGGCGATGGCGCCGCCGCGCGACGGTTCTCGAACCTGCTGGTCCACGTCGATGCCGTGCAGCAGGACATCTGCCGGCGGATCCGTCCGGGCATGCAGTACGAGGATCTGCACGACGAGTCGCATCGCCTGCTGGCGGTGGCGCTGCGCGAGCTCGGCATCGGGCGCGGCAGTGCGCAGGAGCTCGTGGATCGTGGCATCACGCGCGCGCTATTCCCGCACGGTCTCGGGCATTCGCTCGGCATCACGGTGCACGACGCGGGGATGAAGCCGAGACCTCCGCGGCCGGAGAACAAGTTCCTGCGCAACACGTCGACGATCGAGGTCGGACAGGTGTTCACCATCGAGCCGGGCATCTACATCATCGACGGCCTGCTCGGACCGCTGCAGGCCGACGATCGCCGCGATCTCGTCGACTGGTCGGCGATCGCGGACCTCCGGCAGTTCGGCGGGATCCGGATCGAGGACAACGTCGTCGTCCAGGCGAACGGCGTGCGGAACCTGACCCGCGAGGCATTCGCGGCGGCCTGAGGTATCTTCCGGCGGTCATGCGCCGCCTAGCTGTTCTCGCCGTCGTCACAGGTCTCGTCGCGTGCCAGCGCACCGATGGAAAGCAGATCTCCTCCAGCGCGAAGGGCGCGGGGTCAGGGTCTGGATCGGCGGGGATCGTGGCGAACCTGCCGACGACCCCGCCGCGGACGAAGGGCGAGCAGGTGAAGCCGCCGCTGGATCTGATGAACCCGCCGCTCGACGCGGTGAACACGGCGTCGGGGTTGATCTTCAAGAAGCTGTCGGGCGCCGGGGACTCGCCGAAGCCGCTGCGCAACGACACCGTGATGATCACGTACACGGGCTGGCGCCAGGCGACGGGCGAGACGTTCTTCACGAACAAGGGCAAGGGACAGCCGCAGCCGCTCGCGCTCGCGAATACCGCGCCGGGGTTCACCGAGGCGCTGCAGCTGATGCACAAGGGCGAGACCGCGATGCTGTGGATCCCACCGTCGATCGGCTACAAGGGCGCGCCGCCGCCCGGCAGCGTTCCCGAGACGCTGGTCTACGAGGTCGAGCTCCTCGACATCGTCCCGGCGCCGATCGTCCCGACGGAGCTCGCGGCGCCGCCGACGGCGCTCAAGCTGCCTTCGGGCCTCGCGTACGTGGTCGCGAAGCCGGGAACCGGCAAGGACAGGGCCCGCTACTTCGACACGGTGACGTTCAACTACACGGCGTGGGATACGACCGGGCGGATGTTCGATTCGACCGAGATGCGCAAGCGTCCCGCGACGGTGCCGCCGTTCCGGCAGTCGCCGGCGATGGAGGAGATCCTGACGGCGATGACGGCCGGCGAGCGGATCCGCGTCTGGATCCCCGCGGCGAAGATGCAGCAGGGCGGCAAGCCGCTGCCCGGGCTGCCCGAGGGAATCCTGACCTACGAGGTCGAGATGATCTCGATCGCGAAGGGAACCGAGCCCCCGCCGAAGCCGGCAGATGTGGGAGCGGTCCCCGCGGATGCGAAGAAGACGGCGAAGGGCGTGGCGTACAAGGTGCTCCGCGCGGGGAAGGGCGGGCCGCACCCGACGGCGACGGATACGGTGAAGGTGACCTACACGGGCTGGACGACCGATGGTCGGATGTTCGACTCGTCGGTGATCAAGAACGAGCCCGCGGAGTTCTCGCTCGGCGGGGTGATGTCCGGCTGGACCGAGGGCATCCCGGTGATGTCGGTCGGTGACCGCGTGCGGTTCTGGATCCCGGACGAGCTCGCGTTCAAGGGCGCGCCGGGTCGGCCACAGGGACTGCTCGTGTTCGACATCGAGCTGCTCGAGATCAAGCCGGCGCCAAAGGTCGAGGCGGACGATCGGGCCGCGGCGGCGCCCGCGGACGTGGCCGCACCTCCGGCGGATGCGAAGACGACGCCGAAGGGCGTGTTCTACAAGATCCTGAAGGCGGTGCCGGGCGCGCCGCACCCGACAGCGACGGACTCGGTCAAGATCGACTACTCCGGCTGGACCACGGATGGAAAGCTGTTCGACTCGTCGAAGACCAAGGGACGGCCGTACGAGACACCGCTGGCGAGGGTGATCGCCGGGTGGCAGGAGGGCATCCCGATGGTCGGCGTCGGCGAGTCCGCGCGGCTGTGGATCCCCGCCGAGCTCGCGTACCCCAACGGCGGCGGGCCGCAGGGCATGCTCGTGTTCGATGTCGAGCTGCTCGAGATCAAGAAGTGACGGAGCTGGCCGAGGTCGCCGCCGCGTGGGGCTGGACCTCTGCCCAGCTCGCGCCGCTCGCGGGCGGCTTGATCAACACGACCTACGCGGTGCGCGACGGCGACGTGCCGGTCGGCGTGTTGCAGCGGGTGCACCCGATCTTCGCGGGCGAGGTCAACCTCGATCTCGAGGCGGTGACGGCGCACCTCGCGGCGAAGGGCATGGTGACGCCGCGGCTCGTGCGCACGCGCGCCGGGGAGCCGTGGATCGTCGTCGGTGAGCGGGTGTGGCGCGCGCTGACGTGGGTCGATGGGGTGACGGTGCACGCGGTGCCGGATCCGAGCTGGGCCGAGGCGGGCGGCGAGCTGCTCGGGCGGTTCCATCGCGCGGTCGCGGATCTGCAGTACGACTATCGATTCGCGCGCGCAGGCGTGCACGATACGGCGGCACACCTCGCGCGACTCGGGGAGCACGTGGCGCGCGGCGGTGACGCGGAGTGGATCGAGCTCGGGCGCGAGATCGCGGGCGAAGCGACGGCGGTTCCCGCACTCCCGGTGACGGCGACGCGGCACTGCCACGGCGATCTGAAGATCTCGAACCTCCTGTTCGCCGAGGCACCGCTGCGCGGCGTGTGCCTCGTGGATCTCGACACCCTCGGCCGCGGCACGATGGCGTTCGAGCTCGGCGATGCGATGCGCTCGTGGTGCAACCCGCGCGGCGAGGATGCCGGAGGCGTGCGGTTCGATCTGGCGATCTTCACGGCGGCGATCCGCGGCTTCCGCTCGGTGGCGGATGCGCTGCTGACGGAGGACGAGCGCACCTCGATCGTGATCGGCGCGGAGACCGTGAGCCTCGAGCTCGCGGCACGGTTCTGCGTGGACGTCTTCCGCGACGAGTACTTCGGCTGGGATGCAGCGCGATTTCCATCGCGCCGCGCGCACAACCTCGTCCGCGCGCGCGGGCAGCTCGCGCTGTCACGGGCGATCCGCGCAGCGCGCGCGGACGCGATGGCGGTGGTCCACGGGCGATGACGGTGGACGGCGACGCAGGGCTGGTGCGGCGAGCGATCCACGCCCGTGGGGATGCGGCGCGGACGGGGGCGATCGTGCATGGGGCTCTCGGAGTCGTCTGCGCGGTGTTGATGCTCGCCGGCGGCGATCCGGTCGCGTTCTCGCTGGTCGCGGCCGGGCTCGGCACGGTGTCGATCTGGCTCGCGTTCGCGGCGAAGCGCCGGCGCGATCCGCGTTCCGCACCGCTGCGGGCGCTCCTGCACGATCCGGGCAAGGTCCAGCGCCTGATGATCGTCGACGAGGAGATGGGCCTGCAGATCCGCGTCACGGCGGGCGGGGTGACCGATTACGTCTGTGCGCCGGGCGCCTTCGACGAGCTGCTCGCAACGCTCCGCCGTCGCTCCCCGCAGGCCGTGGTGACCGATCTGCGCTCCGCCCGCCAGCGGTCAGACCGCCGGTGAGGCCCGTAGTCCTCGGGCGAATCGGCCCTCGGTCAGTCTGAACCATCGGAATCGCTTCGCCTGGGCCGGATCATGCGCTCTAATTGCCGGATGCGCTTTCGTGGCTCGGCTGGCCTCGCCGGCAGCTTGCTTCTCGTCGCAGCGACAGCGCACGCCGTGGTGCCGCGCCAGAGCTCCGGGCGGGTCACCGCCGATGCGTTGACGGCGCTGCCGGGCGCGCAGCTCGCGAAGCCGCTCCGCACCCATGCCGATGTTCGATGGGCCGCGGTCAGGAGCTCCGCGTGGACCGCGTTCGAAGCGCGCGCGGGCGGACGGTGGAGCGCCTCCTACGATCGCGCCACCGGCGTGCCGTCGCAGATCTGGGGCTCGGGGATCCCGGCCGCCGGATCCAACGCATCACCGGTGATCGCCGAGACGTATGCGCGCATGTTGCTCGCGGATCACCTTGCGCTCGTCGCGCCGGGGGCGAGCGCAAGTGACTTCGTTCTGGTCAGCAACCACTCCGACGGTGAGATCCGCTCGATCGGCTTCGCGCAGCAGCACGCCGGTCATCGCGTGGTCGGCGGCCAGGTCAGCTTCCGGTTCAAGCGCGATCGCATGATCGCGATCAGCAGCCGAGCGCTTCCCGACATCGTGGTCGCCGTGCCGACCACGCGAATGTCGCGCGCCCTGCTCGGAACGCGCGCGAAGTCGGCGCTGCGGATCGCGGTCGATCTGCCAGCGGCACCGGTCACCGACGCGGGCGACGAGGTCGTTCTTCCTCTGGTCGGCGAGGATGCGGTGCTCGGCTACCGGCTCGCGCGGCCGCTCACGATCGATGGTGGCGCCGACGGTCGCTACCTCGCGTACGCCGACGTCGCCACCGGCGAGATCCTGGCGGTCCACCAGCAGAACCTCTACGCGAGCGGAACCGTGCGCTACAAGGGCGTCGATCGCCATCCCGGGAATCCGCGCGTCGATCGCCCGGCCCCGAACGCGTTCGTGATGGTCTCGGGCGCGCCCGCGACGACCACCGCGGATGGCAACGTGAGCTGGGGCGTCGACGCGGCCCAGACCCTGACCACCGGCGTGGTCGGCGACTTCGTCACGGTGGTCAACAAGGCGGCGAGCGCCACGCTCGCGGTCGCGGATCTTGCGCTGCCGCCGAACGGCACGGTGGTCTGGGATGCGAGCTCGCAGATCGAGGACGACGCACAGGTGCAGGTGTTCCTGTCGACGAACATCGTCAAGCAGTTCGTGCGCACGCAGCTCGATCCCGCGATGCCGAAGCTGAACGAGGCGATCACGGCGAACGTGAACCTCAACCAGGACTGCAACGCGTTCTACGACGGCAACTCGATCAACTTCTTCCACGCCAGCATGAAGTGCCAGAACACCGGCCTTCTCCAGGACGTGGTGTTCCACGAGTTCGGCCACGCGCTGCACTCCGAGGAGATCATCGACGGCGTCGGTTCGTTCGACGGTGCGATGAGCGAGGGTGTCGCCGACTTCCTCGCGGCGAGCATCACGGGTGACCCCGGCATGGGGCGTGGCTTCTTCAACAACAACGACGCGCTGCGTAACCTCGATCCGCAGTTCAAGGAGTTCGTCTGGCCCGACGATGTCCAGGAGATCCACCACACCGGGCTGATCTACGGCGGTACGTTCTGGGATCTTCGCAAGGCGCTGATCGCCGAGCTCGGTGAGACCGCGGGCATCCAGCTCGTGCAGAAGCTGTACGTCGGCACGCTGCGCCGCGCCACCGGCATCCCGGACACTCTCGTCGAAGCGCTCGTCGAGGACGACGACAACGGCAACCTCGACGACGGCACGCCGCACGAGTGCACGATCCGCAAGGCGTTCGGCCTGCACGGGTTGCGCACGGCGACCGGGGTGATCGAGGCGCCGGGCGCGCTGGCCCAGCAGGCAGCCTCCACCCTCGTCCGCGTCGACATCTCGGGCCTCAGCACGCGCTGCACCGGAGACAACGTCCGCAACGTCGTCGTCGAGTGGAAGCCCACCGGGACCGCGCCCGCCGAGGGTGCGGTGGTCGCCAGCAAGGTCTCACGCGACACGTACTGGGCGCAGCTCCCGATCGCGGTCGACGGCACGGTGCTGTACAAGGCGCGCGTCGTGTTCGACGACGCCTCGGTGCTGACCCTCGCCGACAACCTCGCCGATCCGTACTACCAGCTCTACCAGGGCCACACGGTGCCGCTGTACTGCACCAGCTTCGAGGATGGTGATCCGCTCGCGGCGGGCTGGACCACCGGGTCATCGAAGGAGGCCTCGCCGTGGGCGTGGGGCGAGGCGATGGGCGGAGCCACCGATCCGCCGACGGCGTTCTCGGGAAATCACTTCCTCGCGCAGGAGCTCGGCGGCAACTACAAGCCCGGGCGCACCACCTGGGTCCAGATGCCGTCGATCGATGTCGGCCGGTGGAGCGATGTGCGGCTGCAGTACCGGCGCTGGCTCGCCGTCGAGGACAGCCACTTCGACCAGGCGCGGATCCTCCTCAACGGCAAGGAAGCCTGGGCCAACTTCACGCAGAACATCGGCGACTCGAGCTCCATCCACCACATCGATCGCGAGTGGCGGTTCCAGGACGTGCCGCTGTCCGGGAAGGTGCCCGGGCACGTGTTCGACGTGCGCTGGGACCTCACCGCCGACGACGGCCTGAACCTCGGGGGCTGGCAGCTCGACGACGTCTGCATCGTCGCGAACGTCAACTCGGTGTGCGGCGACGGCGTCAAGACGCCGACCGAGGGCTGCGACGCGGGCAAGGACAACGCGGACGTACCCAACGCGTGCCGTACGTACTGTCAGTTGCCCGGCTGCGGTGACGAGATCCTCGACGAAGGCGAGCAGTGCGACCACGGCCTGGCCGGGGATGCGAGCTGCACCCCGATGTGTACGAGCAAGGACATCCCGGAGCTCGGCGGCTGTTGCTCGACGAGCGGTGGGCCAGCGGGCTCGATCGCGCTCGGAGCGATCACCTTCGGGCTATTCCTCGTCGGGGGCCATCGGCGCCGCCGGCGCGCCCGGCGCTAGCCGCTGGCCCGGGGCACCGCGCCGCTGCTGCATGCGGTCGCGGTCATCGATCCAGCCATCGCGGTTGCGATCGAACCGGCGCAGCTTCTGCTGCAATTTTGGCGGGAGCTCGCCGGGCCCGAGGTTGCCGTCGCCGTTCTTGTCGAACTTGCGGACCAGCTTCTGCAGCTTGATCTGGCGGCGCATGCGCTTCGCCTGCCGGCGCTCGCGGCGATCGAGCCGGCCGTCCTGGTTCGTGTCGAACCGCTCGAGCATCCGCTGCCGGCGGTCGGCGCGCCGCCCGGGCTGGTCATCTGCATGGGCGAGCGAGGTGGCTCCGAGGAGCCCCGCGAGAACGAAGACGATGAGCTTCATGGGCAGTCAGACTCGCCGCCCGACGCGGGGTTAAACCTGCGCCCTACGGGCACGGAGCGGTGAGCGGGCCGGGTGCGGGCACCGTCGGCACGCCGTCGCGCACGTAGCTCGCGAGGAAGCAGCCGTACTGGTGCTTGACCTCCGCGATCTGGCGGTAGAGGTAGTGCGGATCGATGATGCCGTCGCCGTCGAACTGCACGACGACGCGGGTCTTGCCGCTCCTGTTCGCCTTGACCGGGTACGTCGCGAGCCCCGCGAGCTGGTCGGAGGCCAGCGCCTGCTGCATCGACGTCCACAGCTCCGGCCCGGCCTGCTGGTTGCCGTACGCCAGCGCGGCAGCGTCGTAGATATCGACCGGGAAGTACTCGTCGCCCTTGCCGACCGGCTCGTACACGTGACGGGCGTCCGCGTTCGGCAGCGGCCGTCGCGCGATGCGCGCCATGAACACCAGCGGCTCCGCGATCTCCCACCCGAGCGCCATCACCTCCAGGCCGGGGTGCACGAACAGCAGCGTCGAGTCGTCCACGCCGAGCGCGGTGCCGAGCAACGCGCGCGCGCCGGGGATGATCGCGGTCTCGAGGATCATCAGGTTCCAGAACCCGCCGGCGCCCGTCGGCACGAGCGCGCCGAAGCGTGCTTCGGTGGCGCCGATCATGTTCGTGTACATGCCGCCCATCGACTGACCACCGGCCATCAGCTTCGCGCTGTCGAAGTGGTGCATCGCGCCGCCGCCGGGCGCGGGCATGCCACAGCCGGCGACGAGGCTCTGCGGGATCTGGAGCGCGAGCAGAGCATCGAGGAACAGGCGCTGCTCGATCACGCCTTGCTGGAAGGTGTACGGGAACGCCGAGAGGTTGTTGATGTTGAGATACGCATAGTCGGTCGCGCCGGGCAGCCGCTCGGGGTTGACCGGCATCGCGGCCGATGCAGCGGCGATGCCGTGCTGGGCGACGACGTAGCCGGGTCCCTTGCCGGGCTCGGGCATGTCGTCCGGCGTCGGCGAGTAGCCGAGATCGACGAGGCCAGAGCTCGTGCCACCCGAGCCGTGGAAGAACTGGTAGAGCGGCCAGCCGGAGGCGGGCATCGCGGCCTTCGGCAGCGTGATGCGCAGCGGGATGGTCATCTCGCTCTGCCTCTGCGGGAGGTCATTCGCGTCGAGCACGAACCGGCCGTCGACATCGTACGGCTGCGCGCCCTTCTGGAACTGCGGCATCGTCACGGTGCCGCGCAGCTCGCAGAAGCCGTCGTGCGTGGTGCCACCGAACAGCGCGAGGTTGTCGATCGTCGGGTGATGGGCCGTGCGCGCCGCGTCGGAGCGCTTGCGTGCGCGCGCGACCTCGTCGCCGGTCGTGAAGATCGTCGCGACGAGCACGTCGTCACGGGGGATGGAAAGCGCGTCGAGCTCGTCGCCGAGCGTCGCGTACAGCGCGATCGCTGCGGCTCCTCGCGCGGTCGACGGAGCCTTGCCCTGCATCACGCGCAGGTACTGCGGGGCGGGCTTGAACCCGGGTGCGAAGGCCGAGCGCACGACCAGCGCGTAGGTCGTATCGCCGCGCAGCACGATGCCAGGGCGCGGCGCGAACGCCACGAGGTCCGTGGGGACGTACGGATCGGGCGGCAGCGATGCGGCGACGAGCGGGTACGAGGTGCCGCGCTCGGGCGAGTCGGGGTCGATATCGACGAGCAGCACCCGCGCATCGCCGGGTGGGATCACCGTGGCGATCGTCTGCTCGGGCACCTGCGAGTGGAACCGCACGTACACGATCGGCATCATCGGCCAGCCGCGGCGATCGTTCGCGACCGAGAGCAGCGCGTTCAGGATCGGTACGTTGCGCGGATTCGGAAAGCCCGTCAGGTCAGGCGCGCCCGTGTCGGCGAGCCGGAGGTCCGAGGGAAACGGCATGTCCCAGAACGTCGCGGGTTGATCGATCGAGGCATCGAGCTCGAAGTACGGCGTGAGCTGCGGACCGTCATCACCGCTGCAGCCGACCGCCTGGAGGATCACGACAGCAAGGAACAGCCAGCGCATCGTGCGAGTATGCCTGATCACCCCGAGACGGTGGTCCGCGGCTTGCGACGGCGCGGTGGCGACTGTGCGGCAGCTCTCACGCGTGCCAGCACCGAGGCGGCGAGCGTCTCGTCGTCGTCGATGGAGGGCACGCTGACGCTGTCGATCAACGGGCGGTCGCGCGACGACACCGAGCCGATCACCACGAGCTGGGCGTGCTGCTCGATCTCGAGGCCGCGTACGTACATGATCAGCTCGAGCGCGTTCATCACGCCGCGAAGCGCCCCATCGATGAACACGAGGTCCGGGTGATCGCGGTTGAGCTTGTGCGCGGCGTCCGTGCCTTCGCTCGCGATCTCCACGTGCGCGGCGGCGTAGGCGCGACGGGCGAGGCTCCACAGCCAGCGTGCACGGGCGGTGTCGTCGTCGACGATCAGCACCCGGAGCGTGCGCGACTGCGTGCCCGTGCGGTGCTGGATCGCGTCGATCTGCGACAGCACCTCGGCGGCAGACGGCGGCCGCTGCGACGGGTGCTTCGAGAGTAGCCATTCGACGAGGTCCGACAGGTCACCCGGGAGATCGGTGCGCAGGTCCGCGAGCCGGGGCGGTGGCTCGTGTGCGTGGCCACGGAGCTCGACCTCGTGATCGTCGTCGGCGAAGGGCGGCGCGCCGCGCGCCATCTCGATCGCGATGCAGCCAAGGCCATAGAGGTCGATCATCGCCGCGGCGGCGGGGTTGGACGCAAGGACCTCGCCGCGCACCACCTCGGGCGCGAGGATCTGGCCATGCGGACCGAACGCGGGGACCTGCGACAGCGAGAGTCGACCGAGCACGAGCCGCTCATCGGCGCTGACCAGGATGGTGGATCCGGAGATGTCGCCGATCGCGAGTCCGGCATCATGCGCGCGGGCCACCGCGGCTGCCACACCACGCAGCTTCGTCATGTACGCCTCGGGCGTGAGCGGTACCTCGAGCACGTCACGGAGCAACCGCCCGGCGATGCGCTCGCCGACGATGTACTCGATGCCCTGGTGCGTGCCCATGCCGTAGATCGCCGCGGCGCAGCCATCTCGCACGGCCGCGCAGCGCCGGGCCTCGAACATCATCGACGGCATGCCCGGGTCTTTCCACGCGAGCTTGATCGCCACCAGACGGTCGAGCAGCATGTCGCGGGCCTCGACCACGACGCCGTCGTCGGTCCGCGCGATCTCCTCGCGGACGGTGTAGCTCGCCCCGACGAGGTCACCGTGGGCGACCGCCAGCTCCGGGCTGTCCCGGAACCCCGGTGGCAGCGTCTCCATCCCGACCACTATCTCACGCGCGGGCTCACGATTCGAGCAGGCGCCACATGTACCAGGAGGCGATCGTGCGATAGGGCCGCCACGGCGCCGCGAGCTCGAGCATCCGCTTGGCCTCGGGCAGTTTCCGCAGGTTGAAGTGCTTCTGCATGCCCTTGCGGATGCCCAGGTCGCCAACGGGCAACACGTCGGGGCGCGCGAGGAAGAACATCAGGAACATGTCGACCGACCACGGCCCGATGCCGCGCACCGGCAGCAACATCGCGGAGACGCCGGCGTCGTCGAGCTTGGCGAGCCGCGCGGGGACGAGCTTGTCCTCGATGACGTGACGCGCGAGGTCCTTGATCGCCGCGGCCTTCGCGCCGGAGAGGCCCGCGCCGCGCAGCTTCGCGTCCTCGGTGGCGAGGATCTGCACGGGCTTCGGGAACTTCCCCTTCGGGTAGAGCGCGACGAACCGGCCCCAGATGGTGTCGGCTGCCTTGCCGGAGAGCTGCTGCGACACGATCGCGCGGGCCAGCGACTTGATGGGATCCTTGCGGGGCGTGATCGTGGGATGGCCGTGGCGCTCGATCACGGGTGCGAGCCGCGGGTCTGCCGCGCTCAGGTGCGTGATCGCCGGGGTCCAGTCGGTCGGCATGCGACGACTCTACAGCGACATCAGCACGGCGCCCGCCGCGACGAACATGGCGCCGATCATTTCGCTGCCCTTCGGCTTCTCGCCGATCGTCCAGGCCAGGCCCGCCGCAAATAGCACCGACGTGTTGCGCAGTGTGAGCACGTATCCCGAGCCGCCGCGCGCGAGCGCCTCCATGAGGATCAGGAACGAACCGCCGCACACCACGCCCATCAACAGGATCCGCGGCGCGCGTGCCCGCGCCACGGTCACCAGCGTGCGCCGCCCGGCGGCTCCGATGCGGACCACGCTGATCACCGCGGACAGGCCGAGCGACACGGCGAACGTCGCCGAGGGGTTGCCGCCGGCGAGCAGCGCTGCCTTGTACGCGAGGTGGTATCCGGCGATCGAGATCGCGCACGCAGCGGCCCATCCGAGGCCTTCGCGGTGCCGCTTGTTGTCGCTGCCCGTCGAGCCGAGGCTCGACAGCCCGAGGCCGAGCAGCACGAGCACGCTGCCGGTCGTGGAGGTCACGGACGCGAGCTCGCCGAACAGCACGATCGAGAGCGGCCACACCACGAGCACCGCGCCGCCGCGCGACACCGTGTACACCGCGCCGAGGCGGCCGACATCGAGAGCGCGCGCCAGCGTGCCGAAGTAGATCGCCTCGGCGACACCGGCCGCGAGCGTCCACACCAGCGCCTCCGTGTGCGCGAACATGATCTCGCCGCCGAACCAGCGCGCGACGGCGATCGCCCCGGCGAACATCGACGCGACGCAGATCGCACCGACAAGCCCGCGGTCCTTGTCGGGCTCGACGCGCAACAGGGCGTTCCATCCAGCATGGAGAAACGCGGAGAACAGGACAAGCGCGACGATCACCCGGCGCGCCCGGACAGCGACGACTGCGCGGCGCGGTAGGCCTCGTCGAACCGCGCGCGGTCGTCCGGCAGGAACGTGGGTGACAGGCCGTCGCGGACGAGCTCGGCATGACGCGCGAGGTACGCGCGGTCCGCCGCATCGGGGACGGATCGCGCGGCCATCTCCAGCGCCCGGATCAGCCGGATCGAGACGGCGAGGTCACCGCGCCCATACTGCCGGAGCTGGTTGAAGGCGAGATCGGCGAGCTCGCTGAACACCGGCTGCGGGGCTACCACGAGCGTGGTCTCGCCATCGCGGATCACCCGGGCACCGGGGCGCCGGCGCGCGATCTCCGACAGCAAGCTGCCCAGGCGATCGATGCAGATCGTGGCTGTGCTCGGATCGTTGACCGCGGGTGAGATCGCCTTGAGCGCGACGTCGACGAGCTGCCGGAGCCCGAACGCGACGTCCTGCTGCATGGTCCGGACCGGTCCGAGATCGAACGTGTCGGCGCACGCGCGCGCGGAGGCCGGCGGAACGTCCGCGCCGACGATGCGCGCGAGCTCCTCGCCGCGCACCACGAAGTCACCCGGCTCGACGGTGACGTGGATGGCGATCCTGCCCCGGCGCGCGAGCTCCACCAGGCCGGCGTGGTCGACGAGCTGGAGATAGCCGGCGCGATCAGCGACCACGGACGCCGCGGCCTCCGGTAGTGACGGCGCCGCGAACGACCCGCCTTGGGGATACACCTCGTCGATCACCGCCTCGGTCTCGACGCAGATCCGGTCCACGATGTGGTTGACCTGGATGCCGGTCGCGATGTGGTGGATGAAGTAGATCAGAAAGCCGAGGCAGGTCAGGCCGAGGAGGAAGCCGAACGCCACGGCCCACGTGGGAACCCACGGCGGCTCGGAGCTGATCGAGCGCATGACCAGGAGGCAGTACGTGAAGGTTCCGATGAACACGCCCAGCGTGCGCTGACTGACGCGGTCGCGCACGAAGCTACCCAGGATGCGCGGCGAGAACTGCACGGATGCGAGCGAGAGCGCGACCACCAGCACCGAGTACACGATCGACACCACCGCCATCATCGAGCCCGCGATCGCACCGAGCACGGCCTGGGCCGAGCCCGGGTCGTTGCGGAAGAACCAGCCTCCGGCCTCCCAGCGCGCGAGCGTCCCGGTGCGCTCCAGCTCGACGAGGATGAGGCCGGTCACGGCGAGTCCGACGGTGAACACGGCCGGACGGAACAACAGGCCGGTGCCGAGATCGTGCACCAGCTGCCGCCAGCGAAAGTTGAACCGTCCTGCCACGGCCAGCATCGTAGACCGCCTGGGTACGCGGCGAGTGCCGATCGGCCACAACCGACCCCCAACCGTCGATCGCCGACCCGCCGAGCGCGGCGAGGTTTCAATGGCGCGTGGGACTTGCTAACGTCGAGCGCGCGATGCGCAACCTCGGTGCCGGGCTGATGACGGTGATGATGTCCATCGGATGCAGCGATGGCGGCGCCGGGTCCGAGTGCCACTCCAGCAAGGACTGCGATGTGCAGAGCGGCCTGACGTGCGCGGGGCAGAGCGATCACGGCGGGTGTGGGATTCCTCCTCGCCAGGATTGCTCGGGCGATATCGATTGCAACGGCGTCGCGGGGCGGTGCCATGCGATCGTCGACTCGTGCAGTCCGGATGGAATTGGATCCGAGTGCCGACCGGCGTGCACGCGAGACGGTGACTGTGGGCCGGAGTTACGGTGCGACGCGGGCGCGTGCGTCGCGATCTCGTGCGCTGCCGGGTTCGCTTGTGCCGGACGCGAGGTGTGTGACCCTGCCCGGATCTCTGCCTCGACGCCCGTCTACGATCGCCATCACGGCTGCTTTGTCGTGGCCTGCGCGACCGATGGCGAGTGCGGATCGCGGTTCTGCGTGAACGGGATCTGCCAGGACATGCTCGGCGCGTGCGCCAGGCCGCAGCAGGTTCCGTAGCCTGGCCGTCGCCGAGACCTGATCAGGTGTCGCGCTGCGCCCAGAACGTGCTCATCGCCGGCCACAACCGACCCGCTGCCTTGCGGGACACGACGGCGCCGACGTGGCCGCCGCGATCCACGAGGATCTGTTTGTCGCGACCGCCGACCGCGTCGATCAGGGGCTGCGCGCTCGGCACGGGGACGATGTGATCGTCCGCGAACGCGATCGCGAGGACGGGGCAGGTGATGTTCGACAGCAGCGCGCGGCGACCGAGCAAGGTGAACTCGCCCTTGATCAGGCGGTTCTCGCGGTACAGCTCCTGGATGTACTGCGCGTAGCAGGCGCCGGGGAACGAGACGTTGTCGTTGCCCCAGGTCTCGGTGGCGAGGAAGCCATCGAGGAACTCGTCGTCCCATGCGCGGTCGAGCACGGCGACCATCTTCTGGGCGCGCAGCGTGGGCCGCAGCATGTTGAACGAGGCCTGCATCAGCTGGTGCGGCACGTTGCCGAACGCATTGACGATCGCGGCGACATCGAACGTGGGCGTGCGCGTCCAGGTCGACATGATGCCGCCGTGCGCGAAGTCGATCGGCGCGGCGAGCGCGAGCAGCGACGCGACGCTCTCGGGGAACGCGGCGACATACGAGGCCGCGAGCGTGCCGCCGAGGCAGTAGCCGAGGACGTGCGCTTTCCCGGTCTCGCGCGCGGCGATCCGCAGGGCGCGGCCGACGTAGCGACCGGCGATGTCATCCCAGGTCAGGTAGCGGTCCTCGGGGCCGGGCGTCCCCCAGTCGATGCAGAACACCTCGTGGCCCTGCGCGACCAGCCACTCGATCAGCGACCGCTGCGGTCCGAGGTCGAGGACGTACCAGCGGTTGATCAGCGACGGCACCATCAGGATCGGCGTCGCGAACTTCGGGTTCGCCGGCGAGAACCGGAGCAGACGCCACTTGTTCTCGGTCCACACCACCGAGTGCGGCGTCTGACCGACCGGCGGCGTGAAGCCGCGCGGGGCCCGGCGCCACAGCGCCGCGATCGAATCCAACGGTGACTTCTTCGGGGGCATCATGCGTAGAGCGCTTCGAAGCGATCGCGGAGGCGATCGTAGACGGCCTTGCGGCGGAGCTTGAGCGACGACGTGAGCAGACCATTGTCGACGGTCAACGGGGTCTCCGCGATGAAGTGGCGCTTGATGCTCTCGTAGCGCGCGAGATCCTTGTTGATGTCGTCCATCCGCGCGGCGACGAGGCGCTGGCGCTCGTCCTGATCCGCGGGAGCATCCGCCCGCAACCACACCGCCGCGACGAGGTACGGGCGGGCGTCGCCATAGACCACCACGCGCTCGATCACCGGATCGTCGACGAACTTCGCCTCGATGTTCGCCGGTGGGATGTTCTTGCCGCCGGAGTTCACGAGGATGTCCTTCTTGCGATCGACAATCTGGAGGAAGCCATCCTCCGTCCACCGGCCGACGTCACCCGTACAGAACCAGCCGTCCGCGGTGAACGCGGCCGCGGTGGCGCCCGGATCCTTGAAGTAACCGGAGAACACGTTCGGTCCCTTCGCGAGGATCTCGCCGTCCTCGGCGAGCTTGAGCTCGACCGAAGGCAGCTTCTTGCCCACCGTGTCGAACCGGAACGCACCGGGGAGGTTGAGCGTGAGCGTGGGCGAGGTCTCGGTCAGGCCGTAGCCCTCGATGATCAGGACGCCCGAGGCATGGAGCAGCTCCTTGATCTCGACCTTGAGCCCGGCGCCGCCCGACAGGCAGAACCGCAGCCGGCCACCGGTGACCCGGCGGAGCGCATCGGCGCGGGCCTCGGCGGTGTTCGGGCCGGCCTGGATCGCGCGCGCGATCTTCTCCCAGTACGCGGGCACGCTGAAGAACACCTGCGGCGCGACCTCGGGGAGCAGGTCGAGCACGTCGTGCGGCGTGGCGAGATAGGTCTCGTAGCCGAGCGTGTTGCCGACGCACAGCTCGCCGAAGCCGAAGATGTGGCTCATCGGGAGCCAGAGGAGATCGCG
>JAYVLW010000195.1:0-6138 GCA_043759315.1 Myxococcales bacterium | reverse complement strand
TCGTGGAGACCGTGCTCGCGGCCGCGACCGCGCTGTTCGAGAACGAGGCCGAGCAACTCGCGCGTGATCGCGGGCTGCCGAGAGCGATCGTCCGGAAGTAGCCGCGCCAGGCGACCAACGCGGAGAGATCAGGCGTTGCTGATCGGCGCGGACGGTGGTACCCGACCGATGCGCTCGCCATGTTCACGCCCCCGCTTCGCACCACCCTATCCACGGCGCGTCCTCCACTGGTGGGCGATCCTGTTCGAGAGCAGCGGCGCGCCGGCGTTGCGGCCGCGAAGCTGTTCGTTCGTCGCCGATCGGGCTTTCACGGCTGGATGCAGGTCGTGTTGCTCCGCAAGCACGAGCTCACGAGCTGCGGCTGCGGCCTGATCCACTGCCGGTAGTCACGTCGACCTCGCCGGTGTGGGTCAGCCTCGCATCGCCTCGACGGGAGACACCCGCGCGGCGCGGATCGCGGGGACGAGCCCGCCGAGCAGGCCCATCACCACGGCGAACACGAGCGAGCTGACCACAACGCCCATGGTTGGCGTGAACCGGATCACGATGTCCGAGAACGTCGCGAAGTTCAGGACGCGGAAGCTCTTCAGGGACAGCAGCATCACGAACGAGAGCCCGACCACGCCGCCGATCAACGCGAGGAAGATGGCCTCGAAGACGAACGAGGACAGGATCGCGAGCCGCGAGAAGCCGAGCGCCCGCAGCGTGCCGATCTCGCGCGTGCGATTGGCGACAGCGCCGTTCATCGTGATCGCGGCGCCGATCATCGCGGCGAGCGCGAACAGGATCGCGATACCGGTACCGAGGATGGTGAGGAACCCGGCGGTGCCTGCAGACTGCTTCTCGTAGTAGTCCTGCTCCCGCATCGCCTTGAGGCTGAAGTTCTTGTCGCCCTCGACGGAGAGCCGGAATGCTTCGAACTTCGCGGGATCGGTGAGGCGGACCCGCGCCGACGAGACCGAGTTCTCGCGACCGACCGCCTTGCCGATGAAGTCGCGATCTCCCCACACCTCCGACTCGTAGGACGACCCGCTGGCGCTGAACTCGCCTACCACCTGGAGCGGTCGGTTGCGCCGGAGGTCGAAGCTCTCGCCCGGGCCGACGCCCTTGAACTTACCGCTGATCGCCCGGCCCACGATGACCTCGTTGGTGCCCGGTTTCGGCAGTCGCCCGCTGATGATCTGGGCCTCGGGTCGGTATGCGAACCCCTCCGCCGGCATCCCGCGGACGAGCACGTTGGAGGTCGCGCCCTCGTCGCCGCCGACGACCTCGGCGGTGATCACGATGATGACCTCGCCGATCACGCTGACGCCGCTGATCTTGGCGACCTCGGGGCGGTCGCCCAGCGTCTTGTACTCGCCGGCGATTCCACTCGACAGCTCGTTGTCCGAGCCCTTGCGCAGGATGATGACGGTGTCGTCCCGACCGCTCGAGACCATCGCGCGCTTGACCCCCTCGCCGAGCATCTGTGCGGCGGCGAACACGAACACGACGAGCGCGAGACCGCCCGCGGTGGCCGCGGTGGTGACCTTGCGGACGATCAGGCTCCGGACGTTGTAGCGAATGGGCACCATCAGTCGACCCTCCGGAGCGCGTCGGTGACCTTGCGGCGAGACACGAGGACCGCGGGCACCACGCCCGAGATCAGACCACCGATGGCCGCGCAGCCGAGGCCGGCCAGGAGCACGAACGACGGGGTGCGGAAGTACGGGAAGAAGGCACCCATGTTCTCCTCGATCATCGGTCCGAGCAGCCCGTTGATGAGCCCCATCGTGATGAGCACGCCGATCACGCCGCCGACCAGCCCGATCAGGAACGCCTCGCCGATGATGAAGCGGAACAGGTAGCCGGGCGTGAACCCGATCGCGCGGAGCACGCCGTACTCGTTGGTGCGCTCGCGAACGCTCATCGAGATCGTGTTCGCGAGGATGAGCCCCATGATCACGAGGATCGCGATCGAGACGATCGTGAACGCGCCCAGCACCGCCGCGAAGCCGCCCAGGAACGAGAGCTGGAACGCGCGCTCGCTCATCGTGATCGTCTGGTCGTCGCGCTCGTCGAACAGCTTGTCGATCGAGCGCGAGATCGCGGCGCTCTGGCCGGGCTGATCGATCCGCGAGATCACCCAGCCGATCTGCTCCTTCGAGAACGCTCCACGGGGGTCGTTGTTGAGGAAGTCCCACCGGAACACGAACGAGTTGCGGTCCGCGGTCTTCCGCAGCGGCTCGTAGATGCCGACGACCTTGAACTTCCAGTCGCCGGGATAGATGTCGCTCGCGATCGTGACGTCGTCGCCGACCTTGACCTCGAGGGACTTCGCGAGCAGATCGCCGAGGATCGCGCCGTTGTTCGTGGTCTTCCACTCGGCGAGCTGCGCCGGATCGACCTTCATCTCATCCATCACGTCGAACCAGGTGTTGGGGTCCACCGCGAACCCGGCGAAGAACGGCACGCGCTCGCGCGGGTCCTTGGCGCCGAACCAGTTCGCCCACGTCGCTGCCTTGATCCCGGGAACCTTCGCCGGGTCGCGCAGGTCGTCGATGTAGCGCTTCGGTAGCTGCATCGTGATCGAGACCTTGTGGCGAGTTGCGAGACGATCCTGGGCGGCCTCGTCGGCGCCGGCGTTCCACGCGACCACCACGGTGCGGATCAAGCAGAAGATCAGGACGGCGACGGCGACCGCCAGCACCGTGAGGATCGTGCGCCCCTTGCGACGGAGGAGGTTCCGGCCCGCATAGGTCGCACCATTCACTGGAACGCCCCTTTGTCGAGCTTGCGCTGGATCAGCGCGCGCTCCGCGGCGGCCGGATCGTGCGTGACCATGAAGATCGTCTTGCCGAGCTCCTTGTTGAGCTTCTCCATCAGCGTGAGGACATCATCGGCGCTCTTGCGGTCGAGATCGCCCGTGGGTTCGTCGGCGACGATGATCTTCGGGTCGTTGACGATCGCGCGCGCGATCGCCACGCGCTGCTCCTGGCCGCCGGAGAGCTGGCGCGGGTAGTGATCCATCCGGTCCTCGAGGCCGACGATGCGGAGCGCCGTGGCGACCCGCTTCTTGCGCTCCGCCCCCGACAACGACGTGAGCAACAGCGGTAGCTCGACGTTCTGCGCCGCGGTCAGCACCGGGATCAGATTGAACGACTGGAACACGAAGCCGATGTTCTGCGACCGCCACTTCGCGAGCTCGCCATCGGACATCTTCGTCAGGTCGGCGCCGGCGACCATGACCGAGCCGCTGGTCGGCCGATCGAGGCCGGCGATGATGTTGAGGAGCGTCGACTTGCCGGATCCCGAGGGACCCATGAGCGCCTCGAACGACCCCTGTGGAACGTCCAGGTCGAGGTTCTCGAGCACGCGGATCGGCTCCTTGCCGCGGTGGAAGGTCTTCGCGATGTTCTTCAGCGTGACGATGCTCTGGCCGTCTGTTCCGCTCATGAGGACTTCTCCTTGACCTTCTGTCCGTCGGTGAGACTCGCGGGCGGATCGAGCACGACCTTCGTCCCCGCCGGGATCTGTGTCTGGAGCTCGCGGCCGTCGCCGAACGCGGGGCCGAGCTTCACGGTCGTCATGCGGACCTGCTCGTCATCGTAGACGAAGATCACGTCGGCCCCATTGCGCTGGACCACCGCGTTTGCCGGGACCACCAGCTTCAGGCCACCGTCGGCGGTCTTCGTCGTTGCATCGGCTGCCGGCTCGGCCAGGAACATCACGCGCGCGGCCATCTCCGGAAGCACGTCGGGCTTCTTGTCGCCGAACTTGAAGCTGGCCTTCACCGGCACGGTCGCCTTCGCACGGTTGACGCGACGGCCGATCTCCTTCACCACGCAGTCGAACTGCTCGGTCGGGTACGCGTCGAGCACGATCGCGCACGGCCGGCCGACCCTGATCGACGCGAGCCGGACCTCGGGGACGTCGACCTCGACGACCAGCGAGTCGAGATCGACGACCTCGACGACGCCCGGCGTGCCGAACCCGGGGGAGACGCCCTCACCGACTTCGACGAGCTTGTCGATCACGGTCCCCGAGATCGGTGAGGTGATGATGTAGCTGCCGAGCTGGACCTCGAGACTCCTGGCCTCGGCCTCGGAGGCGGCGGCCTCGGCCTCGGCCGACCGCACAGACGCGACCAGCGACAACGCGCGCGACTCCAGATCATCGAGCGTCGCCTTGGCCGTCACGCCCTTGTCGACCAGCGGCTTCTCTCGCTCGATCTGGACACGAGTCTCGGACAAGGTCGCACGCGCGATCTGGATCCGCGAGCGCGCGGCGGCGGCACGCGC
Source organism: Myxococcales bacterium (assembly GCA_043759315.1). Taxonomy (GTDB): domain Bacteria; phylum Myxococcota_A; class Polyangia; order Haliangiales; family Haliangiaceae; genus JABFXX01. The sequence continues at coordinate 1,858 of JAYVLW010000195.1, read as the reverse complement.
GCGCGCCGCGGCGAGCCCGCTCCTGAAGTCCACGTCCTCGAGCCGTGCGACCTTCTGGCCGAGCTGGATCCGCTCGCCTTCCTTGACGTAGATCTCGGCGATCCGCCCGGGGACCTTCGCGGCGACCTTGGCCGAGATCTCGGCAATGACGTAGCCCGTGGCGGTGACCTGCACCTGCGACTGAGACGGCGACACCATCGCGATCGCCTGGGTCCGGACCGTCGGCGTGGACAGCTTGTCGCGGACCCTGGGGACGACGACGAAGTAGACGACCGCCGCCGCACCGGCGAGGACCACGAGCCAGATGATCAGCGAGCCGCGCCCGCTGCTCGGTTTCGCTTCGCGATCGATCTTCAGCGACGCGAGATCACGAGACAGCTGGTCCTGCGGCTCGGGATTCATGAGGGCTTTCGTGGAGAAGGAGCGCGTCTTGATCTAGCACTTCTGATGCGTTCTCCGCGCGCCGTCGTGCGGAGTTCTGACAGGAGGGGCGTCACCCGCGGATTGCGGTGCACCGTGGCCCAAGGCCGTGAAGCTATACGATGAAGTCGCCGGCGAGGTCGTTACGATCGGTCGTGGTCGACGCAATAAAAAACGGCTGCCGAAGCAGCCGTCTGGTCGATCAGAGCGTGGGAACGACTAGAAGTCCATGCCGCCCATGCCGCCCATGCCGCCCATGCCGCCCATGCCACCGCCGCCGCCGCCGCCGGCCGGAGCGCCGGACTCCTTCTTCGGACGCTCGGCGATCATCGCCTCGGTCGTCAGGAGGAGCGAAGCGACCGAGGCCGCGTTCTGGAGCGCCATGCGAACGACCTTGGTCGGGTCGATCACGCCGGCCTTGACGAGGTCTCCGTACTCGAGCGTCGCGGCATTGAAGCCGAACGAGCCCGTGCCTTCCTTGACCTTCGAGACAACGATCGAGCCATCGACGCCCGCGTTGCCCGAGATCTGACGGAGCGGCTCCTCGATCGCGCGACGCACGATCGCGACGCCGAACTGCTGCTCCTCGGAGAGCTTCATGCCGTCGAGCACGCTCTGCGCGCGGATCAGCGCGACGCCGCCGCCCGGCACAACACCCTCTTCGACGGCCGCGCGGGTCGCGTGGAGCGCGTCCTCGACGCGGGCCTTCTTCTCCTTCATCTCGACCTCGGTGGCAGCGCCGACCTTGATCACGGCGACGCCGCCGACCAGCTTCGCGAGGCGCTCCTGGAGCTTCTCGCGATCGTAGTCCGACGTGGTCTCCTCGATCTGGTTGCGGATCTGCTTCACGCGCGCCTCGATGTCGGGCTTCTTGCCCGCGCCGTCGACGATCGTCGTGTTGTCCTTGTCGACCTTGATGCTCTTCGCCTGGCCGAGATCGGCGAGCGTGAGGTTCTCGAGCTTGAGGCCGAGATCCTCGGTGACCGCCTGGCCACCGGTGAGCGTCGCGACGTCCTTCAGCATCTCCTTGCGGCGATCGCCAAAGCCGGGCGCCTTGACCGCGCAGATGTGGAGCGTGCCGCGGAGCTTGTTGACGACGAGCGTGGCGAGCGCCTCGCCGTCGACATCCTCGGCGATGATCAGGAGCGGCTTGCCCTGCTTGGCAACCTGCTCGAGCACCGGGAGGAGCTCCTTCATGTTCGAGATCTTCTTCTCGTGCGTGAGCACGTAGCAGTCGTTGAGGACGACCTCCATGCGCTCCGTGTCGGTCACGAAGTACGGCGAGAGGTAGCCGCGGTCGAACTGCATGCCCTCGACGACATCGAGCTCCGAGCTCATCGTCTTGGCCTCTTCGACCGTGATCACGCCTTCCTTGCCGACCTTCTTCATCGCCTCGGCGATCATGTTGCCGATCTCGGCATCGCCGTTCGCGCTGATC
>JAYVLW010000194.1:0-3675 GCA_043759315.1 Myxococcales bacterium | reverse complement strand
TGGACCGTCACCCACGCCCAGTACGCGCAGTTGCTCGACGAGAGCGAGTACGCCGCGTGGGTCGCCGCGTTCGGCTTCCGGGTCAACCACTTCACCGTCGACGTCAACAGCCTGTCGACGTTCCCCGACCTCACGGCCCTCAACGCGTTCCTCGTCGAGCACGGCTTCACGCTCAACGACGCGGGCGGCGCGATCAAGGGTACGCGCGCCGACTGCCTCGAGCAGTCCTCCACGCGCGCGGCGACGGTCGATGTCGCGTTCGCCGATCGCACCGTCCGGATCCCGAGCTGCTACTACGAGTTCGCGCGCCGCTACCCACTACCCTCGGGCGAGCTGTTCCACGGGTTCGTGCCGGCCTCGGCCGACAAGATCTTCGAGTCCACCGACGTTCGGCGCTAGTCCGCGGCGAACATCTCGTTGAGCTCGAGCAGCACGTCGATATCCACACCGACGAACTGCACGCCCATGCCGCCATCGGCCCCCGCCGCCGACCAGCGGACGATGGCCGGGATCACGAAGACCCGATCGCTGGTCGGGAGCGTCAGCTCGAGCGTCACCTGGGCGCCCGCGGGCTGGAGGTGCTGCGACACGATGAACGCGCCACCTACGCCGATATCGCGAGTCTGGGCCGCCACCCAGCCGGTGTGCTCGGCGGCGCGAAACCGCACGGGGAGGACGCGGCCGGGGCGCGCCTTGCTCCGGAAGTGGTGCCGCCGCTCGTGTCGGTGCCCGTCCATGACCTCGATCCAGCATAGGCCAGGCAAGGGCATCTTCGCTAAACTCCTTCACAAAACCGCGTACCGTTTTGCTTTACCCGGTAGCGGGGGGGGAGTAGTTTCCGCGCGGTCGTGAAGGTTCACCTCATTGGAATCGGCGGCACCGGGATGGGTGCCGTGGCGGGGCTGCTCGCGGGAGCGGGGCACGAGGTGCGCGGCTCCGACGCGGCCGTGTATCCGCCGATGTCCGAGCAGCTCGCGGCGCTCGGTGTGCCGGTGATGATGCCGTACGACGGCGCCAACCTCGCGTGGAACCCGGACCTCGTGGTCGTGGGCAACGTGCACGGTAAGGATCACGTCGAGGTCAAGGCCGCCGAGGACCACGGCATCCAGCTCACGTCGTTCCCGGCAGTGCTCGGCGAGCGGCTGATCGATGGCAAGCACGCGATCGTCGTCTGCGGCACCCACGGCAAGACCACCACGACGTCGCTGATCGCGCACATCCTCTCCGAGGCCGGGCGCGATCCATCGCTGTTCGTCGGTGGAGTGCCGGTGGCGCTCGGCCAGGGCTACAAGCACGGCAAGGGCGAAGACTTCGTCATCGAAGGCGACGAGTACGACACCGCGTTCTTCGACAAGGGCCCCAAGTTCCTCCACTACCGCCCGAAGACGGTGATCCTGACGAGCGTCGAGCTCGACCACGTGGACATCTTCGCGTCGTTCGATGCCGTGAAGGACGTGTTCAGGAAGCTGGTCGCGCTCGTCCCGAGCGATGGCTTGATGGTCGTGTGCGCGGATGCGCCCGAGGCGGTCGCACTCGCGAAGGCGGCGAGCTGCAAGGTCGAGCTGTATGCGGTGACGGGCGACGGCGACGATGCCTCGCCACCCGACGAGGCATCGTGGTGGGCGACGAACGTCGAGGTCGGCAAGAGCGGCCGCACCTCGTTCGACGTGTTCCACAAGAACGGCAGCGGCGCGCAGAAGGGAGGGGTCGAAAAGATCGAGCGCTTCGAGACCCTGCTCGTGGGCCGGCACAACGTGGAGAACTGCCTCGCGGCGATCGCCGTGGCGAGCTCGCGTGGGCTCTCGATCGTGGAGATCCAGCGCGGGCTCGCGAGCTTCGCGGGCGTCAAGCGCCGGCTCGAGCTTCGCGGCATCGCTGGAGGCGTCACGGTGCTCGATGACTACGCGCACCACCCGACTGCGGTGCGCGAGACGCTGAAGAGCCTGCGCAAGCGGTTCCCGAAGCGGCGGATCATCGCGGTGTACGAGCCGCGCTCGGCGACCAGTCGCCGCAAGACGTTCCAGAACGAGTTCGCGGATGCGTTCGCGTATGCGGACGAGGTGATCGTCGGCAAGATGTTCGATCCGTCGAAGATCCCGGCGGCGGATCGGTTCGACCCGGAGCGCATGGCGCTCGACCTTCACCAGAAGGGCACGAAGGCCGCGTACATCCCCGATGTCGACGTGATCGTGAAGCAGCTCGCGCAGAGCGCGGCGCCCGGTGACGTGGTGGTGGCGCTGTCGTCGGGCAGCTTCGATGGTCTGCACGACAAGCTCCTCGATGCGATCGGGGATGCGATGCGTCCCGCGCAGCGCAGCGACATGCCGGCCGTGCGCGAGATGCTCGAGGGCGTTGGCCTCGAGAAGGAGCTCGCGCGCGACGAGCACGCTCCCAGCTTCTTCGTGCTGCGCAACGAGGAGGGCGTGGTCGGCGCGGTCGCACTCGAGGTCCATGGCGACGACGCGATCCTCCGCTCGCTCGCGGTCAACCAGGAGTTCCGCGGCGCGGGTTACGGCTGGATGCTCGCGGATATGGCGGTCAGCCAGGCGCGCTGGCGCGGCGTGCGGCGGATCTATCTGCTCACCGAGAGCGCGAGCGACTTCTTCGCGGCGAAGTTCGGTTTCCGCGTGGTCGACCGCTCGACGCTGTCGAAGCAGGTCGCCGCGAGCGAGACGTTCAGCCGCCTGGTCGGCGAGCAGCTCGTCGCGATGCGCCTCGATCTGTGACGCGCTCGCTCGATGACCTCGCCGAGACTGCGCGGGTCGCGGCGCGCGCGGCGCAGGAGCTGTTGCGCACGGCGCGGCCGTCGGACATCCGGAGCAAGGGCAACCCCCGCGATCTCGTGACCGAGTGGGACCTCCGCAGCGAGGAGCGCATCCGCGCCGTGCTCGCCGAGCGCGCGCCTGGCATCCCGGTGCTTGGAGAGGAAGGCGGGCAGGGTGGGGGCGCCGCCGGTGGGCTGCGCTGGCTCGTCGATCCGATCGACGGCACGGTGAACTTCGCGCACGGCCTCCCGATCTGGTGCGTGTCCATCGCGCTCGAGGACGCGGCCGGTGTGCTCGTCGGCGTCGTCGTCGCGCCGGCGCTCGGTTGGTGGTTCGAGGCGACGGCGGGCGGCGGTGCCTGCGATGGCGGAGGCGCGCCCCTGCGCGTGAGCTCGATCCAGCAGCTGGAGCACGCGCTGCTCGCGACCGGGTTTCCGCCCGATCGCGCGACTAACCCTGACAACAACTTCGCCGAGTGGGAGCACTTCAAGCGGAAGGCGACCGTGCGGCGGCTCGGTGCCGCGGCGCTCGATCTTTGCCTGGTCGCGCGCGGGGCCCTCGACGGCTACTTCGAGCGCCGGCTGCAGCCCTGGGATCTCGCGGCGGGCGCCTTGATCGTCCGCGAGGCGGGCGGGACCGTGACGGGGATGACAGGAGGGCCGTTCGACCCTCACACGGGGGAAGCAGTGGCGACGAACGGTGCTATTCATGAAGCCCTGGTCTCCGAGCTGAGAGAGGTACGACGATGAAGCGCAGCCTCGCGATCGCCCTCCTGCTGTTGTCGTCGCGGCTCGTTGCCGCGCAGCCCGCCGGCGAAGGCGACAAGCCCAAGAAGCGCCTCCCGGTCGAGCAAGCACCTGCGAATCCGTACGGCGGCGCGCCCGATGATCCGTACGCGGATCCGCCGGCA
>JAYVLW010000193.1:0-3063 GCA_043759315.1 Myxococcales bacterium | reverse complement strand
GCAGCACCTCCTCGACCCGGCGACCGAGCTTGTCGGACTCCTCGAGCGACGTCCCCGGCAACGTGATCGCGCTGACGGTCAACGCGCCTTCGTTGAACTCGGGAAGGAATGTGCGACCGAGGAACGGCACGAGCGCGATGGTTCCCGCGAGCAGCGCCACGGCTCCGATGCCGACCGTACCGGGCCGGCGGATCGCGAAGCGCAACACCGGTTCGTAGGCGCGCTTCAGATGCCGCACGACGAACACATCGCCGTGCACCTTCTCGCCCGCGCGTTGAAGAACGTACGAGCAGAGCGCCGGGGTCAGCGTCAGCGCGACAACGAGCGACGCTCCGATCGCCACCAGGTACGAGAAGCCGAGTGGCCGGAGCAGGCGACCCTCGACCCCCGAGAGGAAGAAGATCGGGATGAACACGAGCATCACGATCAGCGTCGCGAACACGATCGAGCCGCGGATCTCGCGAGAGGCCTCGTAGATCACGTCGTCCGGCTCGAATCGATCCGCCTCGGGACGCGCCGCGTTCTCGCGCAGCCGCCGAAACACGTTCTCGACGTCAATGATCGCGTCGTCCACCAGCGCACCGATCGCGATCGTCATGCCTCCGAGCGTCATCGTGTTGACGGTCACGCCGAACGCGTTCATCGCGAGGACCGCGACGAGAAGCGAGAGCGGCACCGACGCAAGGGAGATCAGCGTCGTCCGGACGTTGAACAGGAAGATGAACAGGATGATCGCGACGAGGATCGCGCCGTCGCGGAGCGCAGTCGACACGTTGTGCACCGCCGCCTCGATGAAGTCCGCCTGCCGCGCCTTGTTGCGCTCGATGATCATTCCCTTCGGCAGCGTCGCTTGAATCGCGTCGAGCTCGCGATCGATGCGCTCGGTCAGCTCAAGCGTGTTGACGGCCGGCTGCTTCGTGATGCCGAGCACCACCGCCGGTTTGCCGTCGGACGAGCCCTCGCCACGCTTGGTCGCAGGACCCACGCTCACATCTGCGACCTGGCCGACGAGGATCGGCACGCCGTTGCGCGCGCTCACCACAACGTTACGCAGGTCATCCAGCGAACCGATGCGACCGACCGCGCGGATCAGCGACTCCTGCGCACCGTGGACGTAGAACCCGCCGGTCGAGTTCTGGTTCGACTCTTCGAGGGCCGTCGTGACCTCCTCGAGCTTCACGTCGAACGCACGTAGGCGGTCGGGGTCGACCTTGACCTGGTACTGCCGCACCGAGCCACCGATCGGTACGACTTGCGCGACGCCCGGAATAGCCAGCAGGCGGCGGCGCAACGTCCAGTCCGCCGCCTCGCGCAGCTCGAGAGGATCGATACCGTCTCCACTCAACGCGATGAACAACACCTCGCCCATCACCGACGAGATTGGTGCGAGCGTCGGCGCCGGCACATCGGGCGGGAGATGCCCCGCGACGAGTTGGAGCTTCTCGTTGACGATCTGCCGCGCGACGTAGATGTCGGTGCCCCAGTCGAACTCGACCCAGACAATCGAGATGCCGATGCCTGACGACGAACGAACACGCCGCACGCCCGTCGCACCGTTCAGAGAGGATTCGATCGGGATCGTGACCAGCGACTCGACCTCTTGCGGCGCGAGGCCGTGCGCCTCGCTGACCACCGTGACGGTCGGCGCAGTCAGGTCCGGGAACACGTCGACTGGCATCTTGAGCGCGGTCCATGTCCCGTAGCCAACGAGCACTACCGCGACGATCACGACCGCGAGGCGGTTCGAGATCGACCAGCGGATGATCCGATCCATCATGGCTAGTGCACGTGCCCATGTGCGGGGACCGAGCCGGCGGAGGACTGGAGCTTGATCTCGTATGCGCCCTTCGTGACGACGTGATCGCCCGCGGCGATGCCTTCGAGCACTTCGACCCAGCCGTTCGTTCGGATCCCCAATCGCACCGGGCGGCGCTCGAACGCCTCGCCCTCGATCATGGCGAACACGATCGATTTACCGGCGTCATCGACGATCGCCGACTCGGGCACCGCGAGTCCCTTCTTCGGAGCTCCGGTCGCGATCACCGCCTTCGCGAAGTTGCCGATGCGAAGGTGACCGGCGGTGTTGTCGAGCTCGAAGATCACGGGTGTCGTTCGCGTCTTCGGATCGATGACGCGCCCGATCGTCACCAGCTTGCCGTTGCTGTCGTCGATCGTGAAGGTCTGCGCGTAGCCCTCGATGGTGAACCACGCCGCGTGCGCGGCCTCGACGCGCGGGAGGTCGGGTTCGAACACGTTGGCCACGAGCCACACTTTCGAGAGGTCGACGACGCGGAAGATCGACTGGCCCTCCTCGACGCTCTCACCGGAGCCGGCATCGACGGACACGAGCGTCCCGTCGATCGGCGAGCGGATCTGGAACACTCGCCCGCCTCCACCGCCCGAGGCCCCCGCATCGAACTGACCGAGCCGCCCCTTGGTCCCGGTCAACCGCGCTTCGGCGACTTGCACGCGCGTACGCGCCTCCTCGACCGATTTCGCCGGAGCCGCCTGATCCGCCACGAGCCGTTCAGCGCGCGCGAGCCCACTCCTGGCAGCATCGAGCTCCGCCTGCGCGGCCGAGACATCGGCAGCCATCGTCGAGCGATCGCCGAGCGCTCCGACACGCGGTGAGATCGTCGCCAGCACCTGGCCCTTGGTCACCGGCATTCCGAGCAGCGGCACGGGATCGGCGAGCGAGACGCGTCCCGCCGACGGCGCTCCGAGTCGTGCCTCACGGCCCGCGACCGGTCGGATCTCCGCGCTCGCGCGCACCCCGTCCTGTAGATCGCGCTCCGCCACCGCGAGGGTCGCGAAGTCCGTCTTCCATTGCTGTTCCTTCAGGAACGCGACCCGGCCCGGTGGCTCCGGCTCCTCCGGCAGTGCCTTCCGAGCTGCGAGCTCGTCGGCGAACACCGTGCACGGGCCCACGTCGAACGTATGCGTGACCTGCGGGCTCGCGACGCTCATCGATAACGTGCAAGCCCCCGCCTTCGCGGGCGTCAGCTTCGGGCGAAAGATGCCGGGATTCGTGGGAGCGTCGGTCTTGCCCGCGATCGTCGTTCC
>JAYVLW010000192.1:0-4091 GCA_043759315.1 Myxococcales bacterium | reverse complement strand
CCGCGCTCCGCCTCGAGCCACGCGAGGGGCGAGTTCCACGCGACATCGATCTCGTCACGCAGGTGGGCCTCGACCTGGCGCTCGTAGTTCGAGTACAGGACGAAGTCGAACGGCAGGCCCGCCGCTTCGAAGTAGAGCTTGAAGCCCTCCCAGATCGGAACGACCTTCGCGTCGTACGCGACGGCACCGAGGATGAGTTGGCCGAGCTTGCGAGGCGGAGATTCGCCGAGCTTGCGAGGCGGAGATTCGCCGCGGTTGCGAGGCGGTGATTCGTTGGTGCGCATGGCTAGAACAGCGGCAGGCCGCAGACGGCCTTCCCGATGAAGTCGTAGAGCACGTCGGTGGTCGGGGCCATGACCAGGGCAGCGCGGGCGTCGCGGAAGATCCGCTCCACGCCGACGTCCTTGCGGAACGCCGCGCCGCCGCACACCCGCATCGCGAGATCGGTGACCTGCGCAGCCGCCTCGCCGGCGGCCGCCTTGCTCTCGAGGACGCGCAGCATCGTGTCCGGGCGGTTCGCGCCCATCGCGGCGAGCGTATCGCCGATCAACGCCTTGGTCTGGTCGGTGGAGATCCGCATCCGGGCGATGAACGCGCGGACCGTCGGCAGGTCGGCGATCGACGTCCCGACGTGCTGGAACGTCGTCCCGCCCGCGTGCGCCGCGGTGCGGGTGGTCGCCGCTTCCATCAGGCCGGCGGAGGACGACGCGTTGAGCACGTTGAACCACGGCAGCACGACGCCCATCATGATGCCGAAGCCCGCACCGTCGGCGCCGAGCATCGCGGACAGGGGGAGGCGCGCATCCTCCGCGGTGGCCGGCACGGAGTCATTGCCGCGAAGGCCGAGCCCGTCGAACACGCCCTCCGCGAGGCGGACGCCCGCGGTCGTGCGCGGCACCAGCCACAGGGTGGACGCCTCACCGCCCGCGAGCGGCTTGCTCGACCACAGGTAGCTGTCGGCGTGGTGTGCCGAGGTGATCCAGCTCTTGCGCCCCGTCAGCAGCACGTCGTCGCCGGACTGCTTGGCCGCGCCGACCGGCGCCCAGAAGTGGCTCCGGGATCCGGTCTCCGAGAACGCGAGCGTCGAGAGGTGCTTGCCGGCGGCCACCGCGGCGCGCAGGTCGCGCGGTCCGTGGGCTTCGATCACGGCAACGGCGCAGTAGTGCATGCACACCACCATCGCGGACGACGCGCACTCGCGTGCGAGGCGCTCGACGACGATAGAGGCCTCGGCGAGGCCCTTGCCGCCCCCGCCGAGCTCCGTCGCGCTGACGAGACCGAGGAAGCCCGCGGCGCGCATCGCGTCGAGCGTCTTGGTCGGGAAGGTGCCGCGATCGACCTCGGCGGCGTTGGCTGCGGCGGTGGCCGCGATTGATTCGAGCTGTTCAGTGAAGGACATGGAACTCCAGGTGCGGGTGCACCCGGAGGGGCTCACCCGTCGTGTCGTGATCCGAGCACGTCGGATCGGGGGTGGGCTCAAAGCCGGAACATGCGCGGAACCTAGCGCATTCGGTCAGCGTTTGGCGAGCGCTGCGTAGCGGGCCTTGTCAAACCCGACGATGATCGTGCCGCCGTCGATCAGGATCGGCCGGCGGATCAGGTTGACCTCGGCGGCCACGGCCGTCGCGAACGCCTTCGCCGCGGGCGGCTTGGTCGCCCAGCCCCTGGCCTTCGCGGTCTCGTGACGCGTGTTGAGCACGGCAGCGACCGAGCCCGCGGCGGCGACGATCGCTTCGACGGTCTCGGCCGGGAGCGGCTTCCTGGCGTAGTCGAGGATCTCCGCGGTGATGCCGGCGGCCTTGAGCGCCGCCTTCGCATCGCGGCAGGAGGTGCACGTGGACTTCATGTAGAGCTTCATGGGTCTCTCCGGACGAGGATCAGCGCTCGAAGCGAAAGCGAGACAGCCCGACGATCGCGAACAGCGCGGCGAAGCCGAACAGCGCGCCGATCTGCGGGAGCACGTCGACCACGGTGGTGTTCGGGCGAACCAGCAGCGCGTAGTAGCCGTCGAGCGCCCATGCGTGCGGGATTGCGAGGCCGATCTTCTGCATGAACTCCGGCATCGCGAGGCGCGGGAACATCGAGCCTCCGAGCATGCCCATCACGAGGAGGACCGGCGGGCCGATGCTGCCGATCTGTTTCTCCGTGCGGCCGAGCGAGGCGAGCAGCAGGCCCAGCGCGGTGGCGCAGATGACGACCGCGATCGACAGCAGGACGAGGCCCAGCACGCTACCGGCGATCTTCATGCCGAAGCCGAGCGCGCCCACACCGAACAGGAACGCCATCTGGCCGAGTCCGACGAGGCTGTACGGCACGAGCTTCGCGAGGAGCAGCGTGGCGCGCGACACGGGGGCGGCCATGGAGCGGCGCCACGTGCCGCTGCGGCGCTCCTCGGTGAACCCGATGGCCACGGAGAGGGCGATGAAGAACCCGAACAGGACCGCGTTGCCAGGCACCGTGACCTGGAACGGGGAGATGTTGGTCATCGGCCGGTCGATGCCAGGCGGCGTCTTGACCACGACCATCGCGGGCTCGTTCGGGCTCGGCGCCGGCAGGCCGAGCACGGCGCGCACGATCAAGCCGGTGAGCGCGCCCTGCAGGGGGCCACGCACCTGCAGGGACATGCCCTCGTCGAGCACCAGCTCGACGGGGTTCGCGCCGGCGAGGAAGTCCGCCGGAACGATGATGCCGGCGATCGTGTCTTCCTTCACCACGGACGCGCGGACAGCCTCGGCGGAAGGAAGCAAACCGGGCGCGAACGAGCCGGAGGCCCGCAGGTTCTCGACGAGCCGCTCGCCGCGGGCGTCGCCGGGCGCGTGCCACACCGCGATCGGGCGCGGCTGGCCCTTGTCGGGACCGAACTTGAAGAACATCCCGAACACGAGGATGAACGCGACCGGCATCACGAACAGCATCGCGAGCGCGCGGCGATCATGCGCGAGCAGCAGGAGATCTTTCTGGATCGCGGCGCCCAGCATCACTCGTCTCTCAGGGCTTTGCCGGTCAACGCGAGGAACACGCCTTCGAGGTTCCCGCGGCGCGCCGAGACCGACTTCACCGTGGCTCCGGTAGCCTCGATCGCCGCGAGCGCCGCCGTGCGGGCCGCGTCGAGGTCACCCTCGATCTCGATGTCGAGGCCTTTGCCGCCATGCGTGGCGACCAGCTCGTCGATGGTGCCCGCCGCGACCAGCTTGCCGTGGTCCATGATCGCCACGCGGTCGCACAGCGCCTCGACCTCTTCCATGTAGTGGCTCGTGTAGAGCACCGTCATGCCCTCGGCGCGCAGCGCCTTCACGGTCTCGAAGATGTGGTTGCGGCTCTGCGGATCGACACCGACCGTCGGCTCGTCGAGGATCAGCAGCTTGGGCTTGTGCAGCACGCCGGCCGCGAGGTTCAAGCGCCGCTTCATCCCGCCGGAGTACTGCGACACGGCGTCGGCCGCGCGATCGGTGAGGCCGGCAACGTCGAGGGCCCAGTCGATCCGGCTCGCCAGCTCCGCGCCGCCGAGGCCGTAGATGCGGCCGAAGTAGCGCAGGTTCTGGCGTGCCGTCAGCTCGTCATAGAGCGCGAGCTCCTGCGGCACGAGGCCGAGTGCCCGCTTCGCGAGCCGCGGCTGCTTCCAGATGTCGTGGCCGTCGACGAGCGCCGTGCCGCGCGTGGGCGTGATCACACCAGAGGCCATGGAGATGGTGGTGGTCTTGCCGGCGCCGTTCGGGCCGAGCAGGCCGGTGATCGTCCCTGCCTCGATCTCGAGGTCAACCGCGTCGACGGCGCGCCGGTCCCCGTAGTCCTTGCCGAGGCCGGCGAGCGCGAGCACGGACGCCATCGCGGACATCCTGCCACGGAGCTGTGCGAGATGCGCGGAGCGCCGGTTGCTCGGGTCACAGCGCTTCGAGGAACGGCAGCACGGCCCGCGCGATGCGCGTACAGCCGCCATGCGTGTGGGTAACGGCGTGCGAGGTCTCGAGCTCGATCCCGGCGTAGCGCCGACCGGCGAACTCGGTCCGGAACGCGGTGCAGATCGCGGGGCCCAGGCCGGTGTACGGCTGGTTCGCGCGCACGTCGAGGCCCGCGCTGCGGAGCTGGAACAT
>JAYVLW010000191.1:0-3904 GCA_043759315.1 Myxococcales bacterium | reverse complement strand
ACCCATGCATCGAACTGCTCGCCGGTGACGAACCCGAGCGCGATCGATGCGTCGCGGAGCAGGCTGCCGGTGTCGTGCGCGTGCTTTGCCACCTTCGCCGCCTTGTCGTAGCCGATGTGCGGCGCCAGCGCGGTCACGAGCATCAGGCTTCCCCGGAGCTTGCGATCGATCTCGGCGCGGTTCGGCTCGATGCCCCGCGCGCAGTGCTCGTCGAACGACGCGCACGTATCCGCGAGGAGGCGGACCGATTGCAGCGCGGCGTAGGCGATCAGCGGCTTGAACACGTTGAGCTCGAAGTTGCCCATGGCGCCGCCGATCGAGATCGCGACGTCGTTGCCCATGACCTGGCAGCACACCATGGTCATCGCTTCGCACTGCGTGGGATTGACCTTGCCCGGCATGATCGAGCTGCCCGGCTCGTTCTCGGGAATCGTCAGCTCGCCGAGGCCGGAGCGCGGACCGCTCGCGAGCCAGCGCACGTCGTTCGCGATCTTGATCAGGCTCGTGGCGAGCGCCTTGATCGCGCCGTGCAGTGCGACCACCGCATCGTGCGAGGCGAGCGCCGCGAACTTGTTGCCCGCGGTGACGAACGGCCGGCTCGTCAGCTCCGCGAGCTTCGCGGCCACCGCGACCGCGTACTTCGGATGGGTGTTGAGCCCGGTACCGACGGCCGTGCCGCCGAGCGCGAGCTCGTGGATCGCGGGCAGCGTGGCGCGGATCGCGGCGATCCCGTGATCGAGCTGCGCGACCCAGCCGCTGATCTCCTGGCCGAGCGTGAGCGGCGTGGCGTCCTGGAGGTGGGTGCGGCCGATCTTCACGATGTCGGCGAACGCCGCGGCCTTCGCGTCGAGCGTCTCGCGCAGCTGCATCACCTTCGGGAGCAAGTACGAATCCACGCGGCCCGCGAGCGCGATGTGCATCGCGGTCGGGAACACGTCGTTGCTGCTCTGCGAGAGGTTCACGTGATCGTTCGGGTGAACCGGCGCCTTCGTGCCCCGGCCTGCCCCTGCCCGCTCGTTCGCGCGGTTCGCGATCACCTCGTTGACGTTCATGTTGGTCTGCGTACCGCTACCGGTCTGCCACACGACGAGCGGGAACTCCGCGTCGTGATCACCCGCGATCACCTCGTTCGCCGCATCGACGATCAGCGCCGAGATGTCCGCCGGGAGCAGGCCGAGCGCTGCGTTGACCTGCGCCGAAGCCTTCTTGATCGTCGCGAGCGCCTCGATCACCTCGTGCGGCATGCGCTCCGTGCCGATGCGGAAGTTCTCGAGCGAGCGCTGCGTCTGCGCGCCCCACAGGCGAGCAGCGTCGACCTCGACGGGACCCATGCTGTCGGACTCGGTGCGCGTGGTCATGAATCAGGCTTACCACCCCAGGCTGCACACGGGCGTGCGCACGCGGCCACCCCTTGCGCTTCAACTCGCCGGATTTGCATGGTGCGAGCCTGGTCTCCGTCTTGCTCGAATTGCGCACGAGGGTAGCCAAGGGAGGCTCATGGCTCGTTCTGCGTCCATTGCATCGATCATCCTGTTCGCTTGTCTCGCGGCCTGCGCCGGCGAGCCCACCATTGCCGACGACGGGCTTCCCGGCGCGCGCAACACCGCGCTGCGCGCGGCCGCGGACCACTACGACATCTCCGTCGACTGGCTCGCCGCGATCGGCTTCCAGCAAGGACGCTTCGAGGCCGCCGAGGCCGAGGACACCACCGCCGCCGCGACGAGCGACCCCGGCGACACGCTCGGCGAGGACACACCGCTCGACGACACCGGCGATCCTGTCGCCACCGACGACGCGCCGATGGGCGATCACGCAGACGGCCCCGCCGGCTGGGGCGTCATGTACCTGTCCGATGCGCAGGTCGCTCGCGCCGCCGAGCTCACCGGCCGCGCGCCCGACGCGATCCGGACCGAGCACGGTGCGAACATCGGTGCTGCCGCCGCGCTGCTCGCCGAGCATGGCACCAGCACCGAGACCGTACGCGCTGCCACGATCGAGCTGCTCGGGCTGGTCGACGATGCAGAGTCCGCCGAGCTTGCCCTCGCCGATCTCGATGGCGTGATCACCGAGGGCTTCGATCTGACCACGAGCGACGGCGAGCGCCTCGTCCTCGCGGGCACCGCACCCACGCCCGAGACTGCCGAGGCCGTCGCCGCGGGTCACTACCCGGCGATCCAGTTCATCGCGTCGCCGAACTACTCGAGCCGCCAGGGCTACGGCATCCGCTACATCGTCGTCCACGACATCGAGGGCACGATGGCGAGCGCGATCGCCGTGTTCAAGCGCACGTCGCGCCAGGCATCGGCGCACTACATCGTGCGCGCGCGCGATGGTCACATCGTGCAGATGGTGCGCGAGGCGAACAACGCGTGGCACGTCGGTCACGGCTGGTTCAACCGGCACTCGATCGGCATCGAGCACGAGGGCTTCGCGTTCAAGAAGAACGGCGGCGGCTATTACACCGACAGGCAGTACCAGGCGTCCGCGCGCCTCGCCTGCGCCGTCGCGCATCGCTACCGTATCCCGGTCAACCGCGCACACATCTTCGGCCACTTCAACGTGCCGTCGAACCTGGCGTCGCACACCCTGTGCAGCGACGCGCGCGGCATCGCTGGCAAGTGCGGCGGCGTCTCGCACCACGCCGATCCGGGCAAGTACTGGAACTGGACGAAGTACATGTCGCTGGTCCGCGGCTGCGTCAACGCGGCCGGCTGAGCAGCCCGAGCGTCACCCGATCCGGAATGGCGACCTCCGGATCGGGTGCTCCACCTTCGGTGGCTGCATACAGCTCGTCGACGAACGCCGACACCGGAGCGCCGGCGAGCTGCGGCGGCAGCGGCGTCTCGCCTGCGAATGCGATCAGCACGAGCCCGCGGTCGCGCTGAAGCCCCGGCCCGAGCGCCGGCTGGACGTAGCGCGCCTCGAGCACGCGCGCGCCCCAGCGCTGGAACCGCTCGAGCCGCTCCCAGCCGGTGCCGTGCACGCGTGGATCGTTGACCTCTCCGAGCACGATCGGCGCGGCGAGCGCGGTCACCGCGTCGCGGAGCAGCCGCTCGCCGAGACCGCGGCCTCGCGCGCTCGGCGCCACGACCAGGTACGTGACGAGCCCGCAGCCGCTGCGTGGATAGCGCTCGTAGCAGATGCCGCCAACGATCGCGTCACCGTCGAGCGCGATCCGCACCGCGAGCAGGCCGCTGCGCAGCGATGCGCGCCACGCCTCCAGCGGCTCGTGCTGCGCGCTGAACGCCTCCCAGTAGATGCCAGCGTGAAAGGCGGCGAGCCGCGGATCGTCGGCGGTGAGGACGGCGAACGTCAGATGTCGTCGTCGGCGTGCTGCGGGCGCGTGCCCTGCGCACGGAGCATCTGCACGCGCTGACCGGCGTCCGCGAAGTTCGGATCGCGCTTCGCGACCATCTCGAAGTAGTACAGCGCTTCGCCGACGTCGCCGATCGCCTCGTACGTGTTGCCGATCTCGTAGTAGATGCTCTGGCGCTCGCGGTCCGTGGGCTCGGCGTGGAGGCCGGCCTTGAACTGATTGATCGCCTCGGACGAGTTGCCTTGATCGCGGAGGCACATGCCGATCATCACGCGGCAGCCGACCTCGCGGCCCGGCGCGCGCAGCGCCTTCTCGAACGCCTTCATCGCCTCGTCCATCAGCCCCATCTCCTTGTAGGCGAGGCCGAGGTCGTAGTGGGTCTCCGCGTCGGATTCGTCGACGGGCTTCTCGAGCATCACCGTCGGCGCGCGCTTCTTCTTCGCGGGTGCGACGTTGTTGACCGAGTCCATGTCCTCGAGCTCTTCGGCGTGGACCTCCTCGATCTCGTCGAGGTCGATCGCGCCGGTCGATCCGGACGCCTCGTGTTCGATCGACTCCGGTGGGACCTCGATGCCCTCGCTGGCGAGC
>JAYVLW010000190.1:0-10139 GCA_043759315.1 Myxococcales bacterium | reverse complement strand
CCGTTGCCCTTGTCGGCGAGCTGCTCCATCGCCGTGTCCTTGTAGTTGCCCATGCCGAAGCCCACGGTGGACAGGAACACGCCGGCCTTCGCGCGGCTCTCGATGATCTGCAGCAGCTGGTCGTGGCCCTGCGCGCCGACGTTCGCGTCGCCATCGCTGAGCACGATCACGCGCGAGATCGAGCCGGGAAGGAGTCCCTTCATCGCCTGCTCGTAGGCGAGATCGAGCCCCGAGCCCATCGCGGTCGAGCCGCCGGAGGTCAGGTCATCGATCGCCGCGAGGATGCGGTCCTTGTTCTCCATGCCGGTGGGCGGCAGCACCACGCGCGTCGAGCCGGCGTACGTCACGAGTGACACCGAGTCGCGCGGCCCGAGGTTGGTGGTCAGGATCCGCAGCGACTGCTGCGCGAGCCCGAGCTTGTCGGCCGAGCCCATCGAGCCCGAGACATCGACGAGGAACACGAGGTGTGCCGGCTTGCGCTCCGCCTCGGTCTTCGCCTTGGTCGCGACGCCCACGCGCAGGATCTGGCGATCCGGCGACAGCGGCGATGGCGCAGCGTCCATCACCACCGAGAACGGCGATCCCGCGGCCGGCGCGGGGAACGCATACGTGAAGTAGTTGACGAACTCCTCGACGCGAACAGCCTCCTTTGGCGGGAGGGTGCCCTCGGTGAGCTTGCGGCGCGCGATCGTGTACGACGCGGTGTCCACGTCAGCCGCGAACGTGGACAGGTGGTCCTTGCTCGCATCGACCCACGGGTTCTTGCCCCAGTCGTGGAAGTCCTCGCCGGTCGCCACCGCGTCGGTGGCGATGGCACCGCCCGGGTACGACGGAGCGTAGACGGACGGCGAGGCCACGTACGAGCGCTTGGAGCCGGCGCAGGCGGTGGCGAGCAGGATGAGAGCGACGGTCCTGAGGTGACGCATGCCCTCTGAACGGCGTCCAACTGTGCGCTCTTACGCTGTAAGTTCTCCGCAGGCCCGGCGTTCACGTGCTCGCCCGGAACTCCGTGTACGCTGGTTCGATGTGCCGGGTTCTGGTGGCTGTCCTGGCGGTGCTCGGCGGATGCATCCACGAGGATCTCGTCGACTGCGGCGACGGGCTTGCGTGCCCGAATGGCACGGCGTGCATTCAGGTCCAAGGCACCACCGACTGCGTCGCCCCCGAGGATCTCGCCGCGTGTCGTGATCGCGACCCGTTCGCGGCGTGCACGCGTGACGATGGCACCACCGGCGCTTGCTACGACGCGCAGCCTTCTCGCGTGTGTTTGCCGGCGGGTTGCGGCAACGGGCTCAGCGATCCGGGCGAGGTCTGCGACGATCGCAATGGCATCGTCGGAGATGGCTGCTCGGCGAGCTGCACCTCGAACGAGACCTGCGGCAACGGCGTCGTCGACCCCGTGACGGGCGAGCAGTGCGACGACCACAACCTGGTCGGGCGCGACGGCTGCGCCAGCGAGTGTCGCCCGGAAGCCGCGCAGTGGGACTTGTTCCGGATCGGCCTCCCGACAGGCGGGTTCGCCTCGGCCCTCGCCTACGACGCTGCGCGCCATCGCCTCGTCATGTTCGGTGGAGTGCTGCAGAACGGCCAAGGTATCCCCGTGCCCCGCGACGAGACCTGGGAATGGGACGGCGTCGCGTGGACGCTGATGTCGACGCCGATCGCACCGTCGGCGCGGAGCGATCACAGCCTCGTCTACGATCCGGTGCGCCGCCGCGTCGTGTTGTTCGGCGGTGCCACCGTCGGGGCGCTGGTCGGCACGGAGACCTGGGAATGGGATGGTGGCGTCTGGACGGCTCGCCCGAGTGCGGTGACTCCGCCGGCGAGATCCGCCGCGGCCGCCACCTGGGATCCCGAGCGCGAGCGCGTGGCGATCTTCGGGGGGCGAACCGACACGGCCGCGCTCGGCGACTGGTGGGAATGGGATGGCGTCACGTGGACGGAGGTCAAGGGGACGCTGCCATCCCCGCGGACCGGCGCGGCGATGATCTACGAGCCCGTGCGCGGCGCGATGGTGCTGAGCGGCGGCCAGGGGCTGGACGAGACGTGGGAGCGCCGCGCCGGCGTGTGGAGCAAGATCGCAGCTGCGCCCCCGGAGCTGCAGTATCCCCAGCTCGCGTTCGATGGCACCGGCGTGATCGCGTTCGGCGGCACCGACGCGGGAGATAGCCAGGGAAACACCTGGCGCTGGGATGGTACGAGCTGGGCGAACATCGTGCCCTTCGCCGCCGGATCACCACCGAGGCGAGCGCGCGCGGCGATCGCGCGGGACTGGAGCACCGGCGAGGTCCTTCTCGTCGGAGGACGTACCGAGATCGCCCAGTGCGGTAGCTGCGCCAGCACGCGCTCGGACGTGTGGGCATGGAACGGAGCAACCTTGCAGTGGCGCGAGATCCGGCCTTCCGCACCGAGCGGACGCGCGGCGCACGCGGCCGCTTTCGATAACCTGCGTGGAGCGATGGTGATGTTCGGCGGTGGTAATGCGCTCTACGCCGTGCAGAACCCCGCCGAAACCTGGGAGCTGCGCGAGGGCCACTGGACCCAGTTCTTCGGTTCGGGTCCGCCCGCGCGCGCCGGTGCGGCGATGGCGTTCGATGCGGCACACGGCGAGGCCGTGATGTTCGGCGGGGTCACGGCGGGGAACGTCGTGTTCGCAGACACCTGGCTGTGGAACGGCGCGCGATGGCTCGAGCAGACGCAGGGGCCGCGCCCACCCGCGCGTCAGGCCGCCATGATGGCCTACGATGCCGGGCGCCGCCGCACGGTGTTGTTTGGCGGACTCGCTCCAGGCGGGGAAGTCGATACGGCCACGTGGGAGTGGGACGGCACCGCGTGGACCGAGCACGTGGCCGCGATCGCACCGCCAGCCCGCTATCGCGGCGCCATGGCGTTCGACCCGCGCCGGGGGCGAGTCGTCCTGACGAGCGGGGAGAGCTCGCTCACGTCGTATGGCGATAGCTGGGAGTGGGACGGCGCGACCTGGGTGATGGTGGCGACGTCGCAGATGTTACCGCCGCGTGGCGGCTCCGCGATGGCGTGGAACGCCGCGCGCGGGAGCCTCACCGTGTTTGCCGGGGCGGCGCAGATCTTCGGCCAGCTCGAGGACACCTGGGAGTTGATCGGCACGACCTGGTCGCAGGTGCTCGCGCCCGTGCGCCCCGGCTTCCGCCAGGGCCATTCGCTGGTCCCCCTCGGCGATGGCACGGGCGTGCTCGCGTTCGGCGGGCTCCTCAGCAGCGGTACGGGGAGCGCGGATCTGTGGCGGCTCCGCTGGACGTCGAGCAGTACGTACGAGCAGTGCGCCGGCTCCTTCGACGCTGACGGGGATGGGCTGACAGGCTGCGCCGATCCCGACTGCTGGGCGCGCTGCACGCCGATGTGCCCGCCCGGGACCACGTGCGATGCGAGCTGGCCGCGCTGCGGCGATGGCGTGTGCAACGCGGCGCTCGAGGACTGCCGGATCTGCCCGCAGGACTGCGCGTGTGCACCGGTGTGCGGCGACACGTTCTGCGATCCGGGCGAGACCTGCCCGGGCGACTGTTAGCCGAACCGACCGGTGATGTAGTTCTCGGTCCGCTCGTCGGAGGGGTTCGAGAACATCTTCGCGGTGACGTCGTACTCGACGAGGATGCCGGTGCGCTGGTCGTTCTTCGAATCGAGCTCCGCGGTGAAGAACGCGGTGCGGTCGCTCACGCGCGCCGCCTGCTGCATGTTGTGCGTGACGATGACGATCGTGAACCGGCTCTTCAGCTCGCGCATCAGCTCCTCGATGCGGGCCGTCGCGATCGGATCGAGCGCGCTGCACGGCTCGTCCATCAACACCACCTCGGGCTCCACGGCGATCGTGCGCGCGATGCATAGCCGCTGCTGCTGACCGCCCGACATGCCGAGCGCCGAGTTGCGCAGGCGATCCTTCACCTCGTCCCACAATGCCGCCGCGCGGAGCGACTTCTCGACGATGACGTCGAGATCCGCCTTGTGCTTGACGCCGTTGACGCGCGGGCCGAACGCGATGTTGTCGTAGATGCTCTTCGGGAACGGATTCGGCTTCTGGAACACCATGCCGATCCGGCGGCGGACCTCGGTGGCCGAGACGTCGGGGCCATACAGATCCACGCCGTGGTAGCGGAGCGAGCCGGCGACCCGCGCACCGGGGATGACGTCGTGCATGCGGTTGAACGCGCGCAGCATCGTGGTCTTGCCGCAGCCCGACGGTCCGATGAACGCCGTGATCTGGTTCTTCTGGATCTTCATCGTCACGCCGCGGACCGCGCGGAACTGCCCGTAGAACACCTCGGCGTTCTCGACGTCGAACACGACCTCGGTTTCGCTGAGGGCGGGCGCCACGCGGCGCTCGAGGTGGATCTTCGGCGGCGCAGCGGTGCGGGGCGAAGAGCTCGGATTCGCTTCGACAACGGCCATGGGGTTCTCCTCGGGCATACAGCTAGCGCTTGAGCGCGAACCTCGCGGTGAAGATGCGAGCGACGAGCGTGAGCATGAACGTCAACGTCATCAGGGTGAGCGCCGCGCCCCATGCGCGGTCCTGCGCCGCGACGAACGACGACGTCGCGTTGCCGAAGATCTGCAGCGACAGCGACGTGTTCGCCTCGGTGAACAAGTGCGGATTGTACGCGTGCGCCGCGCCGACCGCGAACAGCAGCGGAGCCGTCTCGCCGGCGGCCCGGGCGACCGCGAGCAGCGCCCCGGAGACGATGCCGGGGAGCGCCGCGGGGAGGACCACGGTGAGGATGGTGCGGCTCTTCGACGTGCCGAGCGCGTACGCGGCCTCGCGCAGGTTCGAAGGCACGAGCTTGAGCATCTGCTCCGTCGAGCTGATCACGACCGGCAGCATCAAGCAGGCGAGGGCGAGCGCGCCGCCGAACGCGGAGTACCCGAACCGCAGGGTCCAGGTCAGGTAGATGAACAGGCCCATCACGATCGACGGAACGCCGGTCATCACCGTGGTCATGAACCGCACGAGCTTCGCGAACTTCGATGCCCCACCGTACTCGTGGAGGAACACGGCGCCGAGGATGCCGAGCGGCACGGCCATCAGCGTGGCGCCGCCGGTGGACAGGAGCGTGCCGACGATCGCCGGCCCCATGCCGCCTCCTGCCTTGCGCGAGATCAGGGGAACCTCGGCGGTGAAGAAGGCGGGGAACTCCTTGAACATCACGCCCGCGCCGCGCGAGATCACCGACCACATCACCGCGAGCAGCGGGATCAGCACGGCGACCACCGCGAGCAGCATCAGCACGGTCATCAGCTCGCTCTTGCGCGAGCGCCAGGTGTGCTTGCGCCGGAGATCGAGCGGGAGCTTCGCGCCGGCGATCACGCCTTGCCTCCGCTGCGCTTCATCGATCGCTGCACGATCGACGAGGCGATCAGGTTGACCACGATCGTGATGACGAACAGCGTCACCGCGAGGGCGATCAGCGCGGACTTGTGCAGGTCATCGGCCTCGCCCCACTCGTTCGCGATCACCGCGGGCATCGAGTTGCCGGGCGCGAACGGGTTCGGCGTGATCTGGCCGAGCGCGGAGCCGATCACCAGGGCGGCGGCGATGGTCTCGCCGAGCGCGCGCCCGAGCCCGAGCATCACCGCGCCGACGAGCCCGCCCTTGGAGTGCGGCAGCACGGCCGCGGTGATCATCTCCCAGCGCGTCGCGCCGAGCGCGAGTGCGGCCTCCTTGTCGGAGGGCGGCGTGGTCTCGATGACCTCGCGCGCGAGGGAGGTGATGATCGGCGTGATCATGATCGCGAGGATGATGCCCGCCGTCAGGAACGAGCGACCGAGGCCGAAGTGCTGCGACAGCACCAGCACGCCCCACAGCCCGAACACCACGCTCGGCACCACGGCGAGCAGGTCGATCATGTAGACCATCGGCTTCTTCAGCCATCGCGGTGCCACCTGCGTGACGAACAGGGCCACGCCGAGGCTGACCGGCACCGCGAGCGAGAGGGCGATCAGCGCGGTGAACAGCGTGCCCCAGATGAACGGCAAGGCGCCGAACAGGGCATCGGGTGCCGACCATCGGGTCGACGTGAAGAAGCCCGTGCCCATCTCCGAGAGCACGGGCCCGGCGCGCCTGGTCATCACCAGCGCGATCAGGCCGAGCACCAGCAAGACGAGTGCGGCCGCACCGATCGCGATCCAGCGGAACGCGCGGTCACCGGTCGCCGACTTGCCGCGGAGATCGAGCATCGGGATCCGTTACTGGCCGACCTTGTCGAGCTGGGCGAGCGCCTTGTCCTGGAGCGCCTTCGGGATCGGCGCGAAGTCGATCTCCGGGAGCAGCTTCTGCCCATCCGTGAGCATGTACTTGAAGTACGCCTTGAGCGCGCCGGCGTTCGCCTTCGGCTTCGCGTAGATCATGCACCAGCTCTGCGCTGTGATCGGGTACGCCGCATCACCCTTCGCGTCGAGCGCGCTGAAGATCAGCTTGTCGTTGACCTCGATACCGTCGCCGGCCGCGGACACCGACTCGGCGGTCGGATCCGCGAACTTGCCGGCCTGGTTCTTGATCGCGGCGTACTTGAGACCCGAGGCCTTCGCATCGGAGAGATCGACGTAGCCGATCGCGCCCTTCGTGGACTTCACGATCTGCGCGACGCCACCGTTGCCGTTGCCGGCCTGGGTATCGGCGGGCCACTCGACCGTCGAGCCGGCCTTGAGCTTCCACGCGCCGCCCGACGCCTTGTCGAGGTACTTGGTGAAGTTCTCGGTGGTTCCCGAGCCGTCCGAGCGATGGGCGACGACGATGTCGGCATCGGGGAGCTTCGCGTCCTTGTTGTCGGCCGCGATCGCCGGGTCGTTCCACTTCTTGATGTCGCGCTGGAAGATCTTCGCGAGGACCTCGGCCGAGAGGTTGAGCTTGTCGACGCCCTCGACGTTGAAGCTCACCGTGATCGCGCCGAGCACGTTCGGGATGTAGAAGAAGTCGCCGCCCTTGACCTTGCCGAGGTCGGCGTCCTTGTAGGGCGCGTCGGTGCACGCGAAGTCGACGACCTGATCGGCAAAGTCCTGCCGGCCTTTGCCGGAGCCGCCGGCGCCGTAGTTGATCTTGGTCTTGGGGTTCGCCTTCGTGTACCCCTCGATCGCGACCTCCTGGAACGCCTTCTGGAACGTCGCGCCGCTCGCGTTGAGCGACACCGCGCCATCACCGGCGGGCGGCGTCACGGTGCCGCTGCCCTCGGTCGTCTTGGAGCCGCCGTCGTCCTTCTTGCCGCCGCACGCGCCGAGCAGGGCGAGCGTGCCGAACAGGAGCATCTTCTTCATGCCCGACACCTTAGGAACCGTCGGTGACGCGTTTGCGTACCGAATGTGACGGGAGGGTGACCGTTCTAGTTTGCCGGCGTCGGGATCGGGCGGTGGCGCACATCCGTCGCCCGGACCATGTAGACCACCTCCTCGGCGAGGTTCTTCACGTGGTCGCCGATCCGCTCCAGGTAGCGGCAAACGCTGGTCAGCGGGAGGACGCGGGTCACCGTGGCCGGATCGGTCGCCACGTGGGCGATCAGCTCGGCGAACAGGCTCGCGTTCAGCTTGTCGATCTCGACATCGGCCGTGATCACGTCGGTCGCCGCGTCGGCGTCCTTCTTGACAAAGGCATCGAGGGCGGCGTGCAGGTTCTTCTGAGCCAACGAGGCGAGCCGCTGCAGGTCCACCCGCGAGTCGAGCGGCGGGAGTCGATTGAGCTCGAGCGCCCGCTTCGCGATACCGGTGGCAAGGTCGCCGATCCGCTCGACGTCGACCACGAACTTCAGCGACATCGTGATGAACCGCAGGTCCGAGGCCACCGGCTGCCGCGTGGCGAGGATCTGCAGCGCGAGCTCGTCGATCTCGTTCTCGTCGCGATCGATCGTCGCGTCGTTCTTGATCACCGTGCGCGCCATCTCGTCGTCCCGATCGCCGAGCGCTTTCATCGCGAGCGAAATCTGGTCCTCGGCGCGCGAGCCCATGGTCGCGAGCTTCTCGCGCAGCGTGCGCAGCTCCTGGGCGAAGTCCTTGCTGGTGTGTGCGGTCATGTCAGGTGCTCCTCGGGAGCTTGAGCCAGAAGATACTCCCATTCGGTGCGTTGGGCTCGACACCGACGGCGCCGCCCATGCTCTCTGCCAGGTGCTTCACGATCGAGAGCCCGAGGCCGGTGCCGCCTGCCTCGCGCGAGCGACTCGGATCCGCGCGGTAGAACCTCTCGAACACGCGACCGCGATGCTTCTCCGCGATGCCGGGGCCGTCGTCGCGGACCTCGATCCGCACGTGCGTGTCCTCGGCACGCGCCACGACCCAGACGTGACCCCTTGCCTTCGTGTACTTGACCGCGTTGTCGATCAGGTTGACGAAGATCTGATCGAGCGCCTTCGGATCCGCCTTGACCACCAGGCTCTCGGGGATCTGGACATCGATCGTGACCTCCCGCGCGGTCGCCTGCGGCTCCACCGCGGTCAGCGACTGCAGGGTGATCGCCTTGACGTCGACGTTCGAGAGATCCATGCGGTACTGCCCCGCGTCGAGGCGCGACAGGTCGAGGAGGTCGGCGAGGATGCGGGCGAGGCGCTCCGCGTTGCGGTGCAGGCCATCGATAAGCTTCGGCCCCATCACCGGATCGTCCTTCGCGCCGGCGAGCAAGGTCTCGGCATTCGCGCGGATCACCGCCACCGGGGTGCGTAGCTCGTGCGAGACGTTCGCGACGAAGTCGCGGCGCACGGTCTCGAGGCGGCGCACCGTGGTGACGTCCTCCAGGAGCAACACGCGGCCATCCCCGCCCCAGCGATTCGCGACGCGGATCAGCGTGCGCGGTCCGTTCGGCAGCTGGACCTCGACGGTCGCCGCCTGGTTGCCGTCGACGAGCTCGAACACCGCCGGCAGCCGCACGAACTCGATCAGCGGCTGGCCGACCGGCGTGCTGGTGACGCCGAGCATCTTGCGCGCCGCGTCGTTGAGCAGCTCGATCTTGTGCTCTCCGTCGACCGCGATCACACCCTGGGTCAGCCCTTCCGCCACCGACGACAGCAGCACGCGCTCGCGCGCGAGCGCCATGTGGCTACGGTCCGCGTCCTCGGCGAGGAAGTTCACCCAATCGCCGAGCTCGCGGAGTTCGTCGTTCTTTGCGGTATCGAGGATCGACACGCGGCGGCTCGTGTCGCGCACCACGTTGCGGGTCTGGTCCGCCAGCTCGCGGATCGAGCGCCGGGCAAGCTCGAGGGTGATGAGGCCGGTCACCATCACGAGCACGAACACCGCGAGCGCGACCAACGCGACCTCGCCGGTCGCGCTCATCGCGGAGTCCTGTCGTTCGATGATCGCCACGACGACGGCGAAGCCGAGAGCGAGCGCGATCGCGAGCAAGAGCAGCCGCGAACGCACTCGCTGGATCAAGCGCTGGCCTCGTCGGGCTGGTCCTTGAACCGATAGCCGACTCCGCGGAGGGTCTCGATGTACATGCCTGCCTCTCCCAGCTTCTCACGGAGACGCTTGACGTGCGTGTCGACCGTGCGCGTCGTGACATCCGCCTCGATGCCCCACACGTCCGAGAGCAGCGCGTCGCGGGTCTGCACGCGGCCGCGGCGCGACACGAACGCGTGCAGCAGCCGGAACTCGAGCGCGGTCAGCCCGATCTCGGCGTCGTCGACCCACGCGCGGTGCGCATCGCGATCGATCTTCAGGCGACCGAACCGGATCAGCGATGGCTCGCCCTCGACCCGATTCGCGCGGCGGAGCAGGGCGCGGATCCGCAGCACGAGCTCGCGCACGCTGAACGGCTTGACGACGTAGTCATCGGCGCCGACCTCGAAGCCGACCACGCGATCGATCTCCTCGCCCTTCGCCGTGCACATGATCACGGGGATGTCCTTCGTGCGCTCTTGATCCCGCAGGCGGCGGCAGATCTCCGTTCCCGAGAGGTCGGGCAGCATGAGATCGAGGACGATCAGATCGGGGAGCGGATCGGCCGTGGCGCTCGCGAGGCCCTGCCGCCCGGAGTGCGCGAGGCGCACCTGGAAGCCCTCGGCGCGCAAGTTGTACTCGACCGTCGTTGCGAGGTCGACCTCGTCTTCGATGACCAGCACGAGCATGGCCAAGCCTTAGCATGCCCTCTGTGACGCGGGTGTGACGGTCCGTGGGAGCCCCGGCAACGAGAG
>JAYVLW010000189.1:0-10881 GCA_043759315.1 Myxococcales bacterium | reverse complement strand
TGGTGGCGTTCGACTTCTTCACGCTCCACGTCGGCCTGTGGTGGCCGCGGGGCGCGAAGCACGTCGAGGGAACGCTCGGCTTCGTCGACGGGCAGCTCGAGGAGCATGGCAGCGAGGACGTCTACGTCTGGGGCGAGATCATCACCTGGGATGCACCCCGAGGATTCCGGATGGCGTGGCGGGAGCCTCAGCACACCGAGGAACAGCGGACCAACGTGGACGTCGCGTTCCTGTGGGACGGGCGCGAGACGACCGTGCGGATCGTGCAGAGCGGGTGGGAGCGGGTGCCCGATCCCGCGTCGGCCGCCAAGCGGGCTGGCTCCGACCGCGGATGGCGAACCGTGCTCGATGCGTTCGGTGCTGCGGTCCCGCGCACCTAGTCTTGCCAGCGGCCGGCTGGATCGGTAAGGTCCGTGTCCTTCAACCAGCCCGGGTAGCTCAGCTGGTAGAGCAGCGGACTGAAAATCCGCGTGTCGGCGGTTCAACTCCGTCCCCGGGCACTGCAAGTTGCGACGAAGATCGAGATCCGGGCGTCCATGACGCACGGGAGGCGAGATGACGGCGCTCAGGGCGCCTCGTCGGCTCCGAGATCCCATCCCGCGCGGCGCCTGTCCCCGTCGACATCGTCGTCGAACGGGAGCTCGGGATCTGCCGACAGGTCCACGCCCGCGCCGATCAGCTCGGCGCGCCGCAGCGCCGTGGCGCCGATGTGGAAGTCCCCGGGCGCTGCGAAGTAGTCGGCTGGGATCGCGCTCGCGAGCCGCGATCCGATCCCGGCGTTGGCGGCGGTCAGATCGCTCGTCCGATTGTTCGAGCCCGCGACCGGACCCGAGGCGCACTCCACGCCGCACCCGAGCATGAGGTTGTTTCGTGCCACCACGGTGGTCCCGCTCGTGGTCACGAGCCCCTTGGTCCCGCAGTTGGCAAGCGTGTTGTTGGAGAACACGGAATGGCCGGTGATCTTGATCTCCACACAGAAGCCCGCGGTCGCGTCGCCGACGTCGTAGATGATGTTGTTCCAGATCAGGGTCGTACCCGAGCTCGGCAAGAACATCCCGCGCGGGATCGTAGGGGGCCCCGAGGCTCGATTGCCGCGGATGATGTTCCCCGAGATCTGTGTCACCCCACCATTGTCGATCCGCACTCCGTACGGCAGGCCGCGGCTGAGGTCGATGGGATTGGTGAACAGCTGCAAGCCCTCGAGACGAAGCGACATGCCAGACGCCGCGATCACGGTCGAGGTCGCTCCGGTACGCGCCTCGATCTGATACTTCGTCGGGTCCCACACACCGCGATGTCGCTGGCCGGCCCCGACCTCGCTCGGGTCGGCGGGCGTGTAGATCCGCAGGTAGTACTGCGGCGACGTCATCCAGCCCATGATCTCGACCGGGGCGTCGACGGCGTCCGCGTAGCAGGCGACGTTCCACACCTTCTGGCGCGCGACGAGGTCGGCCCCACCGGTCCAGCCGTCAAACGGCAGTGCCACCGCGGCGTTCGGGGTCCCGGCGATCGCGGCTCCGAGCGAAGTGTAGGCCCGGTGGATCGCCCACGTCTGCGTCGCCGCGGCGTCCGCGGGAGGGGTCGAGGCCTCCGAACCAACGAGGAATTGAGTCGACGAGATCCTGCGATGAATGAACGCGAGCTGGTCGACCTGCGCGTCCTCGTTCGAGTCGTACTCGACGGCGTCCCCGACACCCACGTCGTCGGGGAGCGCGCTGGCGAAGGTCGCAACGGAGCCCGTCAGCCGTAGCACGTTCGCGCCGCCGGCCGCGAGCGCCCCGCTGCGGCCCGGGCCCACCGAGCGGTAGACCATCGTCGGATCGAGCTCCACCACCACGCCAGCGTCGGTCGCCGTCACGTCGTCGAAGCCCCACCGACACGCTGCCGAGCCGATCAAGATCCAGCTCCACAGCCGAGGCGCCATGGGCCGGCGATCGGTCACGGCGTTCAGCTTACGCGACGTGGCCCGGGAGCGCTGTGAGCTTGCCGTCGACCTTACCGTCGAGGTTGTCGCTGATGGTCTCGAGGACGAAGGCCTGCTCGTAGCTGTTCGAGTTGTAGGAGAAGTTGGTGAAGAACTCGGTGGGACTCGACGAGCTCTCGAGCATCCGGATCAGCGGATCCATGTTCTCGAGCCCCTTGGCCCACGCGTGCATCGCGGCGCCGGCGCGCTTGGCCAGCTGGTACAGCGACTCGAGCTCGGCGCGCGTGAGCTCGTAGCGGAACTCCTTGGCCTTGGGCTTGAGCTTCACGCCCGGGAGCACCCTGAGGAGCTGATCGACGGTGTCGTGGTTGCGAAGGACGAGCGTGAACTTCTCCTCGGTGGTCTTGCCATGCTCGTCGATGTGCTCGTGGTACTCGGAGCGCTTGTCGCCTCTCCCGGCGGCGTTGTCGACGTCCTTCGAGCCGTCGGCGTGGGTCGTGGTGATGAGGTGGGCCTCGGACTTCTCTCCGTGAAGCGCGCCGCCGATCGGTCCGACGTGTGCGCCGATCGAGGCCTGCGAGGTCGCGTCGAACCGCTCGACCTTCGACAGCTTGGAGACGCCGGGACCCTCCGCCGCGGGCGCGTGCCCGCCCCCGACGAACTTGCCGTAGGCAGCGTCGCCCTCGGGCAACGAGATGTCGAACTCGGCGGAGTGGAGCGTTGCCTCCTTGAGCTCCACGGACCCGAGGAGCGCGACGCCGGCGACCCCGAAATCGACGCCGAGCGAGGTGACACGCGAGAGCGCCTCGGTCGGGCCCTGGGTGACGCGGACGTGGTTCGCGTCCAGCTTCTCGATCAACAACGAGGTGCCCTTCGACTTCGTCTGGCCGCTCGACACGCCGAGCCCCTCGAGCGTGACGCCGAGCGACGAGCCCTTGAACTTCGCGCTGTCGAGCCGCAGCGATGCGCCGACCGGCAGCGCCTTCGGCGACGAGGGATCGAGCCTCGCGAGATCGAGGCCCTTCGCCGCAGCCTCGGGGACCGACGCGACGAACTCCGAGTTCTTGCCTTCGGACTTCGATCCGTGGATGCCGACGTGCTTCGCGTCGATGCCGGCCGAGACCTCGGATGCGACATGCGTGTCGATCTCGAGGGTCGTCATCCCGTCCTTCGTCTTCTCGTGCTTGGTGCGCGATGCCTCGAAGTGGAAGCCGAGATGGCCGCCGTAGCCGGTTGCGGACTTGCCACCGACATTGCCACCCGCCGCGATGCCCTGGCTTTCGGGGCCGAGGTGGACCGAACCGTTCGCACCGGCGGACACCTGGTGCCCGCCCGCGGTCGTGGTCGAAGCCGTGCGCCCGGCCGCGGCAGTCGCGCCGTCCTTGTCGATCGCGAGGCTCTTCGTCGACGAGTCCGAGGTGGCGCTCGTGACGTTTCCGTCGGCATCCGTGGCCTGCGACGTCGAGGTCTTCGCGTGACCGATCGAGCCCGTCGGGCCGCCACGCTCGAGCCCGATCTTGCCGTGCGTGCTGCGGTTGTTCGTGACGCCGCCTGTCGTCTCGGTGGTCGAGCGCTCGGCGCTCGCGGCGATGCCGGTGTCGTGGCGGTCGCGCGACACTTCGACACCACCCTTCTTGGTGTGAGAGCCCTCGTCGTGCGTCGTGGTCTTGCTCGCGCCCGCGTGCACGGTCGCCGCGTCGCCGGCGAGGTCGGCGCCGACGCCCTTGGTCTTGTGGACGGTGTCGCCGTCGTGCGTCTCGCGCTCGAGCGCGGCGTGCGCGCCCTTGTTGTTCGCGGTCGCGTGCCGCGAGGTCGTCGCGGTCGCCTTCGCGATGACGTCCTGGGCGATCGAGCTGCCGAGAACGCGGTGGAGCGCCGCGAAGACCTCGGGGTCGTGCGCGCGGCCCGTGGCCTTGATCGCCGCGGCCAGGGGCCCGGCGTAGGGCCCGTGCTCCCGGATCAGCTGGACGACGTAGGCGTCGGCCCGCTCCGGGCCCGCGGGCGTGGTCGCACCATCTTGCCCCTGGGCGGACCGGCTCTGGTCAGCGCGATCGTGGGTCATCCCCCCATTGTTCCTGAAGCCGCCGGCCGACGCAATCGCGGTGGAGGGCGGGCCAGGTCACTCAGAGCTTGACGCCGTACCAGGCCACCAGCTTCTTGCCCGACCACACCGCTCGCAGCAACCCGTTGCGAGGACGCCCGCTCAGGCCCGTGTCGATCGAGAGCGTGACCTTTTGACCGACAGCGAGCCCCTCCGCGACGGCCGCCGGGATGAACGTCGACGCCTCGGTGCTGGTCGGGTGAGCGTGCCCTTGCTGACACAGTCGCTGTCGTGGACCACGTTGCAGCGTCAGGTGTTCGCCATCGCCGTCGCGGACGACCAGCTCGGTCGGTCCACGCGGTCCACGGCCCACTGTGCCGCGGGGCACCTGTTCGGGCCTGAACTCTGGTTAGATCCATCGATGCGAATCATCGTCGTGCTCGTGGCCGTGTTGGCAGCTGGTTGCGGCGCGAGCAAGCCCGCGCCCACGCCCGCTCCCCTTCCTACGGATCCTCGCTGTCCCGATCCGGCACCGAGTCCGACCGCCGTCTGCTTGCAGGACTGCGGACCGCCGGTCGCGCGCGACGGTGATCCGCCGCCCGCGTTTCGCTGGGCGACCGTCGAAGAGGTCGCCAACCGGGAGAAGTTCGGCTGCCCGCGTTGCCTCGATGGAACTGCCCTGATCGCGACACCGAGCGGCGAGCGCCTGGTCGCCACGCTCGTGGTCGGCGACCTCGTGTACACCGAGGATGCTCGCGGACAGCGCGTGGAAGCGCCGATCCTGCAGGTCAGGCGCGTCGGCGTGCCGACCTCCCACCGTGTCGTCGTGGTGACGCTCGCGGATGGTCGGCGCGTGCGGGTCTCGGCGGAGCATCCGCTCGCGAGCGACGGTGTGGTCGGCAACGTGGCGGTTGGAGGTCAGCTCGATGGCAGTCAGGTCATCGACCGGCAACTCGTGGCGCCGACCGGGGGAGCCACGTGGGACATCTTGCCGGCGGGGGACACCGGGCACTACTGGGCGAATGGCGTGCGCCTGGGAAGCACGCTCCGCTAAGGGCTTGGCGGGCGACGCAGAGCCAATTCGCACCGTGCGCGCCCCAACCAGGATACGATGGGCCATGCGCCACGTGACGATGGCCATCTCCGTCGTCGTCGTCGCCGGCTGTGGCTTCACGGTCTCGGGATCACCGCCAGGCGCGTCCGACGCGGTGATTTCGGACACCCTCGATGGGGCGATCCCATCCGGTCATTGCGCGCCGTTGGCGGCCGCTCCAAGTCCAACGCCGGTCAGCACGGTGACGGACCTGCGCGTTGCGATCACGAGCGCGAGCGCCGGCGACACCATCACGCTTGCCGCGGGGACGTACGACCTGCAGGCCCTCGGCGTGAAGATCGCGACGCCGCTCACCCTGCGCTCGGCCAGCGGCGGCGCGGCCGATGTGATCCTCACCGGTACGGCCCTGCCCCTGATCGAGATCCGAGCGTCGGACGTGACGATCGCATCGCTGACGTTCGCACAGGCTGGCACGGCGATTCGTGTCCAACCCCTCGCTGGAACCCTCACGGGGACCCGGATCTATGACGTCACGTTTGCCGACGTCACCGGGCCTGCGATCCGGATCTCCTCCGGGACGCCGGCCGATCATTCGCTCGGACCCTACGCCGACAATGGCACCATCGCGTGCTCGCGGTTCGCGGGCGCACCGAGCGCCGCCCACTGCTCGCCTGGAACGCTCGCCATCGACGGCAGCGCGATCCGCGGGTGGGTCATCCGCGACAATCACTTTGAAGGCCTCGCCTGCGACTCGCAGAACCGACGCATGGTCTGGATCGGGCACGGCAGTCGCGACACCCAGATCACCAACAACGTGTTCAAGAACCTCGCCATGAACATCATGATCGGCGGCCAGACCTCGAATCGGCGCGAGTACTCCGATGCGCTCCCCTCGTCTTGCGGCAGTGGACCTCCGGATCACTGGGGTGGCCTGGTGTGCAACAACGCGCTCGCCGGGCTCGGCGCGACGTCTCCCGGGATTGACTTCGAGGAGGGCGTCGCGCTGTGGGACGCCTGCGATACGTGGGTCATGCACAACACCATCGTGTCGCCCGTCGAGACTTACAGCGACGTGGAGTACCGCTTCCAAGGAACCTACGTGCATCTCGTCAACAACCTGCTGGCGAGAGCGCCACGCGTGCGCGAGGCCGCCGGTGCCGACCCCGCGTTCGCGTCGAGCAACGCGATCTATGCCAGCGCGTCTGACTTCGTCGATGCGATCGGGGCGAACCTTCATCTGTCGTCCGTTGCGGCCCCGCCGCCGGGCGCGTCGATCGCAGGGCTGCCCGGTTGCGACCACGACGCCGACGACAAGCTGCGACCGACGAACACGCCGACGGTCGGCGCGTACGAACGGTAGGGCCTCCGGACAGGCCGCCCGTCAGATCAACGTCGTGGGTTCGGGCGCGGTCAACTCGTCGACGAGCGCGTCGATCGGGCCGGGGACCTCGGCCGCCTCCGCTGGTAGGCGGGCCACGAGGCGCGGCAGCTCGGCGGCGATCCGATCGCGCACGCGCTCGCGCAGCGCGGCGACATCATCCTTGGTCAGCCCGACGGTCGGGATCGGGGCGAGCACCCGGGCGACGGCGTCGGCATCGCCGAACCACCAGGAGCCCTTCGGCCGGCACGTGCGCGTACCATCGAGCACCACCGGAAGGATCGGCACACCGGCGGCGATCGCGAGCTCGAACGCGCCATCCTTGAACTGACCGAGCTCGCCGTCGCGCGAGCGGGTGCCCTCGGGGAACACCATCAACGACAGGCCGCCGTCGAGGGTGGCACGGGCGTCGGCCATCATCGTTCGTACGCTACCGCCGGATCCGCGCTGGAGCGGAATGTCGCCGCCGAGCTTCATCAACCAGCCAACGAGTGGGGCGCGGAACAGCTCGACCTTGGCGATCCAGCGCATGTCCCACGGCAACGACGACAGCAGGAACGGATCCGCGCTCGACTGGTGATTGGCGACCACGACGTAGGGTTTGTGATCGATATCGGCGGGCGCGTTGCCTTCGATGCGGAACCGCCACAGCGGGGTCAGCCGCGCGGTGAGGCGGCCGAATCGACGCATCCAGCGACCGCGCCTCCGCACGTTGTTGCGATCCAGGAGCGTCACCACGCCGAGCACCGGCAGCCACGCCACGAGCAAGAAGATGAACTCGGCGTAGCTGTATGCGCCCAAGATGACTCGTCGCATGGCTGGACTGTAGGTACCCCGGAACCGGCCGTCCGTCACGGCTTGGTCATCCTCGATGACACCGGCCCGACCTCTGGATCTGGTGCAGGTTGGGCTCCGCCCCCCTAGTGCTTCCCGGCGTAATAGGCCAGGACGCCGAGGGCGATCAGCATGTCCGCCCCGACCCAGCCCAGGACGCCCAGGCCCATGCGTGCGGGGGTGCTGTACTCCGAGGCCGTCGCGAAGCTCCGATTCGTTCACGAACTGATCGAGCCGCGCCAGGGTGTGCGGGTGACCGCGGACGTGTTCGATTTCTACCCGTGCATGGTCGACCGGGCTCCGGCCTCGATCTACATCAACCTGCGCTACGCACACGAGCAACCGCCGGCCGGCTTCGACGTGCAGTACACGTTCGCGATCCAGCTACGTGACCGAGGGTCGTACGGCATCGGGTCCGCCGACGAGGCCGCTGTCCTCGACGCGTTCGAAGAGGTGGCGCTGCCGGCCGCCGCGGCACGTGGGCTCGTGTTCGTCGGAAGGTTGCGCCACCGTGGGGTGTGGGAGCTGACGTTCTATGGCCTTCCGGGCGCGCAGGGCGCCCTCGAGACGCTCGAGCGGGCGTCGCTCGCGGGGCGCGACGTGATCACGCGCAGCCAACCGGATGCCGATTGGAGCTACTACCGCGAGCTGCTGCTGCCCGACACCGAGCGCCTGCGTTGGATGGACGACCGCCGGCTGGTCCAGATCCTCGGCGAGCAAGGCGACGTGCTGACGCGGCCGCGCCGGATCGATCACCGCGCATCGTTCCCGTCCCGGGCCGCGCGCGACGGGTTCCTCGCCGACGCCGCGTGCCGTGGATTCGCCGTCGACGCGTCCCACCCGGAGACCCACGAGGTCGCGGGAGCCTTCGTCGCGCGCGTGCACCGCGCGGATCCGGTCGAGCTCGAGCATGTCCACGATGTCGTCATGATCCTGGTCGACATCGCGCTCGCGCGACGGGGCGAGTACGACGGCTGGACGGCCGCCATCGAGAGCTGATCGCTGGTGATCGATGAGGCCGATCGGGCCGCCGGTCGGTCCGGCAGGTTTCTTCGCCCACGGAGCCCTTCGGGATATTGTTCGCATGTGGAGATCGCCGGGTGGGTCCTCGCGGCGATCGGCCGCGCCGATGACTGGTGCGCGGAGCTCGAGCGCGTGCGTGGAACCGTCGCTGCCGAGGCGCCGAGCGCCGAGCGGCTCGTGCGCATGGTGGAGCTCGCCGATGCGATGGAGCACGTCGATCCCGATCGCACGCGGGCGCTCGCGCTGTACCTGGCGGCGTGGCGCAGTGGTGAGCTCGGCGTGCGCGCGCAGGTCCTCGACCTCGCCGGCGAGCTGCGTGCGTACCTGACGCTCGCGGAGGTCGCGGTGGCAGATCACGAGGCGACGCGCGATCCAGAGCGCCTCGTCGCCGCCGGGCGCGCGCTGATCGACGGCGGCCTGGTCCAGCGCGCCACCGAGACGTTCATGCGTGCCGCGGAGCTCCACGGCTCCCTCGCGACCGCGATCGCGAGCTCACCGCGGCTGGTGGATGTTCGGGCGGCGCTGGCGATCGCGCGGTTCCAGAAGGTCGACGTGGAGCGCGAGATCGAGGGATGTCTCGAGCGCGCGCGGGGTGGAGGCGAGGCCGCGGCGCCGATCTACTTGCAAGCGCTGCGGCTCGCGAGCCTCGCGAAGCTCGATCGTCGCGAGGCGATCCTGCGCGGCGCGGTGCGCGCGTGCCCGGGTAACGCCGAGCTCGGAGACATGTACGCGGACGTGCTGCTCGATCGAGGGACCGCCGACGACTTCCTCGCGCATCACCGCCTCCGTCTCGAGGCCGTGGTCGGTGAGCCGGCATGGGTGGAGTGCGTGCGCGGCGCCGCGTTCGAGCTGGTGCTGCGCGATGTTCACCCCGGACTCGGGCTACGCATGCTGCGCACGAGCATCGAGCACGCGTACGCGGCGCGGATCGGGATGCGGCGCCACGTGGCAGCCTGGGAGCTGCTGGTCGCGGGGGCCCGCACGTCGCGTTCGACGGTCGCGTTGGCGCCCTTGCTCGCCGACGGGTTGTGCGTCCAGCTGCCCCCGATCGATTCGGTGTACGTCGCGCGCCTCGGCCTCCAGACCGCCTGGCGCGACGCAGGGGATCCCGTTGCCGCTCAGCCGTACGCCGCCGCGTTGCTCGATGTGATTCCGGGGCATCCCCTCGCCGGGGCGTTCCTCGCCGAGACGTTCCCCGAACCGCCGCCGGTCGAGCCGGAGCCGGTGCTCCCCACCGTGACGTTCAAGACGCCGGCGATCGCACGCGTGCCGTCGGCGGAGCTGCGCCGCGATGCATCGCCGATTCCGGCCGAGCCGCCGCTCCGGCCCGATGCCGCATCGCGATCGCCGCGCAGGGTCATGCCCGTCGATGTGGTAGTCGAGCTGCCAACCGGGGCCTTCTTCAGCGCCGTGCTTCGCGATCTCAGCACCACCGGAGCGTTCGTCACGACCAAGCGCGCGATCGAGATCGGGACCGTGGTTTCCCTCGAGATCCGGCTGCCGAGCGTGCTCCGCCTCGCCGAGCGCCAGCTCCGCTGCGATGCGCGGATCGTCCGGCGAACCGATGTGGGCTGTGGCCTCGCCTTCGTCAATCCGCCGGCGGAGCTGACCGCGGGGATCGCGGCGCTCGGGAGCTAGTTCGAGCTAGTTCGAGCTAGTTCCCGGTGCCCGTCAGCGGAACGGATGCGGTCGCGCCACTGGCACTGACGACAAGGGTCGCGGACTTCGCACCGAGTGACTGCGCGTTGAACGTCACGTCGACCGTGCACGTCCCGCCCGCCGCGATCGGGTTGCCAACGCAGCTGCTGCTGCCGATCACGTAGTCGACGGCGTTCGCACCGCTGATCGCCGCGCTCCCGGTGCCGCTCGCGTGCGTGCCGGTGTTCGTGATCGTGAACGTCTTCGGCGCACTCGGTACCCCGACCGCGACGGTGCCGAAGCCGAACGAGGCTGGGGCGGCGGAGAGCACGGTGTCGATGCCGGTCCCCGAGACGTCGAGCATGATGCTCGAGCCCGGAGTCGCCGACATCATCACCTGCGCCTGATACAGGGCGGCGGCGGTCGGGTGGAACCCCACCGCCACCATGCAGGTCCCGGCGGGCACGAGCGGTGCGCTGCAGTTCGTGGTCAGGCCGAACGCGGTCGGATTCGCGCCGGCGAGCTGCACGGCGATCGCGCCGGTCGCGCTCACGCCGGGGTTCGCGATCGTGAACGTGAACGGCGCGCTCGTGCTGCCGATCGCGCGCTCGCCGAACGTCGCGGTGCTGGTGTTCGGCGCGAGCCGCGGACGATCGTCGACGACCGCGGTGCCCGCGAGCGGAACGACGACCTCGCCGCCAGGCAGCGCGAAGATGGTGAGCCGGGCCTCCTTGCCACCGGTCGGCGTATCGGGACGGAACTGCACCTGCAGCGAGCACTCGCCGAGTGGTGCGACGATGCCACCGTCGCAACCGTTGCCGAGGATGCGGAACAGCGCGGCGTCGGTGTACGAGAGCTGGGCGCCGATCGGTCCGGTGCTCAGCGTGCCGGTGTTGACGACGGTGATCATCTGGAACGGGGCCGTGCTGTCGCCGGCGTACACGTTGCCGAAGTCGTGCATCGCGGGCGTCGCGGTCAGCTTCGCGGTG
>JAYVLW010000188.1:0-3280 GCA_043759315.1 Myxococcales bacterium | reverse complement strand
CCGTTGCCGACGATCGCGTAGTGGATCGTCGCCACCCTACGGCTCCTCCTCCTCGAGCACGCGGAGCAGGTACTGGCCGTATTCGTTCTTCGCCATGGGCTGCGCCAACCCGCGAAGGTGCTCGCGATCGATGTAGCCCATCTTGTACGCCACCTCCTCCAGGCAGGCCACCTTCAGGTCCTGCCGCTGCTCGATGGCCTGGATGAAGGTGGAGGCCTGAAGGAGCGACTCGTGGGTGCCGGTGTCGAGCCAGGCCATGCCGCGGCCCATCACTTCGCAGGTAAGGTCATCGCGCGCGAGGTAGGCCTTGTTGACATCGGTGATCTCGATCTCGCCGCGCGGCGATGGCGCGAGGTTCTTCGCGATCTCGACGACCCGGTTGTCGTAGAAGTACAGGCCCGGCACGGCGTAGTGCGACTTCGGGTGCGTGGGCTTCTCCTCGAGCGAGAGGACCTTGCCCTTCTTGTCGAACTCGACCACGCCGAACTGGGTGGGGTCCTTGACGTAGATCCCGAAGATCAGGGCGCCGCGTTGGATGTCGGCGGCCTCCTCGAACAGGGCGGTGAGGCCCATGCCGTAGAACAGGTTGTCGCCGAGGATCAGGCACACGCTGTCGCCGCCGATGAACTTCTCGCCGACGATGAACGCGTCCGCGAGACCGCGCGGTGAGGCTTGCTCGGCGTAGCTCAGGCGAATACCGAAGTCGCTGCCGTCGCCGAGCGTGTTCTCGAACGCGGGGCGGTCGCGCGGCGTGGTGATAAGGAGGATGTCCTGGATGCCGCCGAGCATCAGCGTGCTGAGCGGGTAGTAGATCATCGGTTTGTCGTAGATCGCGAGCAGTTGCTTGCTCACGCCGCGGGTCATCGGATACAGGCGCGTTCCAGCACCACCAGCGAGGATGATTCCCTTCATTTGCCCCCGCACGATGGCACAAGATCGAGCGCCACGACGGGGAGCTCCGTACCGTAGTCGCGCGGCACGAGGTTCTCGAGCTCGACGACGTTCAGCCCCTTCGTCAGGTACGTGGCGGGCACCGAGAAGGTCGCCGTCCGCCCCGGCGCGGCCGTCACGGTGAAGCCGCGAACCGAGAGGCGCGTGTGGCCAACCGTGGCGAACGTGAACGTGAGGCGAAGGTCACAGACCTCGTCGAGCCGAAACCTTAGCTGCCCGGCCTGATCGAGCGCCTCGCCCTTCACCGTGATCCCGAACTTGGTCAGCACCGTCTTGCAGGTATCGCCGCGCGGATCGGTGCGCGGTAGCGAGCAGCGATAGAAGCCCACGATCGCGCTCACCGGTGTGCCGTCTGGCGCGTGGAGGGCCGGAGGTGACCAGCCGAGCATGACGTGGCGTTGCGACGTGAGGCTGCCGAAGTCGATGTGGTTCGTCACTGGAACCTGGGCAGCGAGCAGGGACATCACCGTGGTGCGGTCGATCCGGTAGACGCAGTAGTTGCTGAGCTGGAGCACCTTCTTGGCGTGGACTGTCTCGAGGTTCTTGACGACGCGGCGGTCGTACTCGGCGATCACCGCGGTGGTCTTGCTGCGAAACAGCTGCGGCCAGCCGGTGACGGCCCACAGGCCGCGGGGCATGGCGAGCGGCCACAGCGACTTGTCGATGAATCGAGAATCCGGATCCGTGAAGATGATCGCGTGGACGTAGTCGGTGTCGGTGAGCTCGAACACGCGCATCATCTGGAGCGCCGAGTCGTAGGTGTCGTCGGCGTCCAGCGCTGCCCAGCTGTGGTGCTCGAACGAGGCCTGGATGTGACCGTCCGACATGAGATTGGACATCAGGAAGTCGTTGCGGTCGTTCGCGGCGAGGTAGGCGTTCGTCTTCGCCACGTCGTCCCGATCGAGCACGGAGCGCGGGTGCGTGAACATGAAAAAGAACGACCACAGCGGCGCGGCGATCAGCCACGCCCAGGCGAAGCGGCGGAACAGCACGCGACCATCGAGCAGCCGATCGATGAGAAGCGCGGAGCCGATCGCGTAGAACGGCAGCAGCACCTGCGACGCCAGCATCTGCGACGCGGCGAGCTGGCGGAACAGGTAGAGGAACACGATCGCGGCAAGCAGCATCCAGATCGCGGTGTCGCGCAACGCTGCTTTGAGGCTCGGCGCGCGGATCGCCTTGAGCACGTGGTAGCCGGCGGCGATCCACGCGAACGGCGTGAACACGAGTGTGAACCGCCGGAACATCGTCGGCAGCGCAGAGGTGAACTTGCGGTCGTGGGTCGAGGTTGCGCGCTCGAGGAACTGCAGGTGCAGGTCGGCGACGAACTCGTTCCAGCCGACGGCGCCGATCACGCACAGGCACTTGAGCGCGATGCCTGCGAGACAGCCGAGCGCGCACAGCACCACGTAGTGGCGATTGCCCTTCGCGAACGGATTGCCCGCCTTGAGCGCCACGGTCGCGAGCACCGCCGCGGGTAGGAACACGAAGTAGTCGTACGACGTGAAGAAGCAGAGGAGACAGCCGCCGACCGCCGCCGCGTAGTGGCGCTTCTGCTTGGTCTCGATCGCGCGGACGAGGCCCCACAGCGCGAGGAAGCCCGTGCACTGCATCACCGGCGCTTGATGCATGCTGTCGGCGTAGCTCATCCACATCAGGCTCGTGCTGAACAGCGTGGTCGCGATGAGGGCGATGCGATCGCTGTAGAGCCGTCGCACGTAGCTGAACAGCAGCCACATCGCGAGGCTCGAGAACATCAGCCCGAACAGTCGAAACGTCCCGATGTCGCTGACGCCGAGGTACTTGCCGACCGCACCGTAGAAGATCTCCGCGAGCGGCGGATAGTGGATGTAGCGGTACGAGTCCGCGGTCAGCGGACCGACGTCGAGGATGTCGGTGAATGACGTGGCGAGGAAGCCATCGGACTTGACGTAGTTGATCGAGGACAGGACGTTCGCGTCCGACCACGGGTCGCCCACGTTGAGCCGGAGCGGCTCGCGCGCGTGCACGAGCAGGTACAGAAGCGCGATCGCCATGCTTCCGAGCAGCAAGCCTCGCAGGGGCCGGGACATCTCAGGTGCTTCTAACATAGCTAGCGACGAAGGCGGACGAGGCGCACGCTGCCGTCAGATGCCACCTGGGGCGACGTTTGCACGAGCGCCTGGAGGTCGTCGAGGCAGAACGGTTGCACGGCGAGCTCGGGACACGCGAGCCGGTAGAACACGTCTCGCCGCGCACGTTCGGCGGGAAGATGATCGTCCTCCATGAGCAGGTAGTCGGGGTGCAGCGTGTGGAGGATCACGGTCCGGCGTGCCGCGAACCGCGGGGT
>JAYVLW010000187.1:0-14908 GCA_043759315.1 Myxococcales bacterium | reverse complement strand
ACCGAGAACATGTGGCCGCTGCCGCAGTCCATGACGCTGGGCGCTGGCTTGACTTCGCCGACCTTGAGGGTCTGCAACGCGATGGATCCGGACTCCATCTTCGAGGGGTTGGTCACGTTGTGCCATGCCTCCGGTATCGGCACGGCGAAACTGCCGACGTTGACGACCGGATCGCTGGACGCCTTGGAACAACCCACCGACAGCATCAACGCTGCGAGCGCATGTTTCTTCATCATTGGGCCGGACGGACCATGCAGCAGGCCGTCTCACGTTGCCGACACCAATCATGCTGGTGGCACGTTCCGCGCGATCATTGTCGCATTCGAGCCGCTGATCGGACGCGGGAACCGGTTCACACCGCGCGGACGACGAACCGGAACGTTGCTCGAGAACACTGCAGGCCATGCCTGCCGCGCCACGCGGAGATCGCCTTCGCACTCTCGTCACGACCGCCGTCGCGCAGCGCGGTTCTGACTAGGCGCGGCGGCGCCCCCACAGCAACGCAGCTCCCAGCAGCAGGGCTGCGCCTACGGCGAGAAATGGCCACGCACGCGGCAAGAATCCGGTCGCACGCTCGAACGCCTTCTGGTCGCGAACGTGGAGCGGGTGAACCGCGCCGGCCTCGATCACGGAGATCAGGCTGATCGCGGCCGCGATCGCGTCGTCCTCGGTTGCACCGGTCGTCGGCACGTGCAGGCCCGTGGTGGTGACTCGGTCGGGCGTGCCGACCATCTTGATGGTGCCGTCGAGGACGAACGCGATCGGCGTGCCGGCCTTGATGCGGGTGAGCTCACGCCCGTCGGAGACGTCGACCACGACACCGCGCTCGGTGATCTCCGCGTGCTGGATGTGCTTGCCATCGAGGACGGCATCGCGTTCGAGCAGGTACGCGCGCCACGTGTGGCCGTCATCGCGTGCGAAGGCGACCATGCGACCAGCAGGGACCACGAGCGCCGGTTCTCTCGCGGCGAGCTCCGCGAAGTGCTTCGCGAGCAGTTGGTCTCCGCGGTGCATGCAATGGCGCTTGCCGTCATCGACACGACCCGTGCATCCGATCGCCGTGGCTAACTCGGCAGAGAGGTCTTCCCACCGATCGTCAGCGACGAGGGTGCCGCCGTCGACGCGGACGCCGTACTGCGAATCGCCGACAGCGAGCCGGGTGGCGTTCGCGAGCCAGGGATGCGCAGCATCGACGGTATGGAGCCGGAGCGTCGCACGACGCTCCAGCACCTCGACAACCTGGTGCACGATGTCCGGATCGTCCTCACCGTACTCCACGACGAGCTGGTCGCCGGCAGCGAGGACTCGGACCTCGTTGCCCTTCTCGTCGATGCGCTCGGAAACGACGTGTTCCGCCATCGCGAGACTTGCAGCGTCGACCGGTGGCTCGATCGCGACGAGCATCCGCACGCCACGTGCCGGGCCGGTCGCCGAGCTCCCGCGCACCACGCCAAACGCGATCAGCGTGAGCGCGATGCCGACGATCGGGAGCGTGGCAAGCCTGCGGGTCGTGCGCGTCATCGGTGGAGTACATAGCAGGCAAAGGGGCGGCCGCGGTCGGTCGCAAACAACCCTGCAGTGCAAGCGTCGTGTCGGCGGTGGCGACGCATGACCAGTCGAGAACCCACCGACGATCTGATCGACCTGACCTATAGTAGTGGCGTGGCGAACCGTGCGGCCTTGCTGGTGGTGTTGGCCGGGTGCTACGCGCCACACATCACGCCCGGGGCGCCGTGCGTGGATTCGCCGTGCCCCGCGGACGAGGTGTGCCGTCAAGGCATCTGCTACGAGCCGGCCGACGATACCGATGGAGATACGTTGCCCGATGGCACCGACAACTGCCCCGGGATCGCCAACCCCGAGCAATCCAACGAGGACGGGGACACGTTCGGGGATGTCTGCGACCCGTGCCCGGTCGTCGCCGCTGATACGCCGCTCGATCCCGACGGAGACGGCGTCGCCGACCTCTGCGATCCCAATCCGACCACGGCCGGCGACTCGATCGTGTTGTTCGAGGGCTTCCACGCCGGCGTGCCGTCTGGCTGGCAGGTGATCGGTTCGGCGACGGCCGGCGGCGACGACGTCCAGCTCGTCGCCCCGCCCACGACCCACTCGGTGCTGGCGCCGCCGCTCGTCGCGCCCGTGAACGGGATGGTCGCGATGGGCGGTGCGATCACCGCGACGGTGGGAGCCCAGGACACCGATTCCGGCCCGGTGTTTCCGTACAGCAGCGCGTCCGACAAGGGGGTTCACTGCCAGCTCTACGGCGACAAGGTGACGGAGCCGACGATGCGCCGGCTTGTCCTCTACGACCGGATCGCCGGCGTCGAGCGTTCGACCAGCGCGCTCGTGTGGAGCGACGGGCTGGCCTACACGGTGACGCTCGCACGCACGGGTACGACGTACACGTGCACCGCGCGCGCCGGGGACACGATCGTGTCGACGTCCGCCACGTTCGGAGGGGCGGTCAGCTCGCCGATCATCGGCGTGCGCGAGTTCTCTGCGACGACCACGGTGTCCTGGCTCTTGGTCGTACGAAGCCCCTGACGGGTGCAATCTCGATCGGCGCACGTGATACGAACGTGACCACATGAAGCTCGGGGTCGCCCTGTGGTTCGCAGCTGCCTGCTCGCCCCCGTCGCCCCCGAGGGCGCCGAGCGACACGCCGGGCCGTGCGGAGCGGCTGCAGATCGGGAAGCTCGAGACGTACGTGCTCGAGGATGGCCACCTCGCCGTGCCGAACGATGGTCAGCTGTTCGGGTTCGGGCGCGCGCCCGGCGAGACCGCCGAGGTGCTCGCCGCGGCGGGGCTGGCGCGCGACACGATCCGGCTGGACATCCAGTGTCTGCTCGTCAAAGCAGGCGACCTCGTGATCCTGTTCGATAGCGGTGCGGGCGACGCCCTCCCGGGCGCCGGGCACCTGCCGCGATCGCTCGCGCTCGCGAAGGTCGCGCCGGTCGAGG
Organism: Myxococcales bacterium; assembly: GCA_043759315.1. Lineage (GTDB taxonomy): Bacteria > Myxococcota_A > Polyangia > Haliangiales > Haliangiaceae > JABFXX01. The sequence continues at coordinate 11,945 of JAYVLW010000187.1, read as the reverse complement.
TGACCGACATCTTCATCTCGCACGCGCATGGCGATCACGTCGGCGGGCTCGTGACGAAGGCAGGCGCGCTCGCGTTCCCCGCGGCGACGATCCACATGTCGGCGCCCGAGTGGGCCGCGTTCCAGGCGAACACGGATGACGACAGCAAGCGCATCGTCGCGGTGATCGCGGCCAAGGTCTCGGCGTTCGAGCCTGGCCGCCAGGTGCTGCCGGTCGTGAAGGCAGTGGCGACGCCGGGCCACACGCCTGGCCACAGCTCGTACGAGATCGGTGAGGCCGACACGCTGTTCTACGTCGGCGATGTCGCGCATCACTCGGTCCTCTCCCTGCAGCGCCCCGCGTGGGCGCTCCAGGTCGACGCCGATCGCCCGGCTGCCGCCGCCATGCGACAGGCGACGCTCGCGAAGCTCGCGGCCGATCACGCGCGTGTGTTCGCGGTGCACTTCCCGTTTCCGGGCCTCGGGCAGGTCGTCGCGGACGGGCAGGGCGTCGTGTGGAAGCCCGAGGCGCGATAGTATCCGCGACGATGTCCGACCCCGATCCGCCGTTCGATGCCGTCGCCGCTGCCAAGGAGCTGGACGACCTGCTCGGTGAAACCGACGGCGGCGATGCCGCGGAAGGCGGCGAGTACATCGCGAGGCTGGAGACCGACATCGAGGAGCTGCAGGCCCTCGTCGCGCAGAAGGAGCAGCTGCTGCTGCGCGCGAATCAGCGTGCGGATCAAGCGCACGCGGAGATCGAAGCGGCGGCGAAGCGCCTCGAGACCGCATCGGCCAAGGAGCTCGAGCGGCGCACGCGGGCCCTGCTGGAGAGCTTCCTGCCGGTCGTGGACGATCTCGATCGCGGCATCGCCGCGGCGACCAAGCACGCGGAGTCGGCAGACGTCGTGACGGGGCTCGAGCTGGTCCGCCGGAGCATGATCGGTCGCCTCGCGTCGTTCGGTGTGGTGCATGTCCCCGCGCTGGGCGCGAGGTTCGACCCGCATCAGCACGAAGCGATCGCGCTGGTTCCGGTCACCGATCCCGCGCAAGACGGCCGCGTGATCGACGTGATGCGTGAGGGCTACGCGATCGGCGAGGAGACGCTGCGAGCGGCGAGCGTTGCGGTCGGTAAGCGCAGCGGGTAGCCATCGTGCTGGGGCCCCAGCCGCGCTCATCGCTCCGCGTTGCGCGACCGTGTACCATGGTGGTCTCTGCGCGCGCGCCTCTTACCCGACCTCCGGCTCCAATCCACTCTCGCCCGAGCGTGTGGTGTTGGCCTCGCGCTGGGGCTGCTCGCCTCGTGCGGGCGATTTGGGTTCTCCCCCCGCGAGGGCCAGGATGCGCTCGGTGACGGCGAGACGATCGTGCGCGCGAACCGGGTGTTCCTGACCGAGCTGGAGGTCACGGGGGCGCTCGGCGGGGTCGCCGGGGCCGATCAGATCTGCCGGGACGAGGCGCGGCAGCATGGACTCGACGGCAACTACATCGCGCTCGTGACCGGCGCCGATCGGCCCGCGCTCGAGCCGCCCCTCGAAGGGTCGCGCGGCTGGCAGCTCATCGACGGGACATGGGTGGCCGACACGCTCGACGAGGTCGCGACCGGTGCGTGGCGGCGACCACTCGACATGACCGTGGCGGGCACGCGGGTCAGCAGCTACCGGGTCTGGTCCGGCGCCTCCGGCGAGACGTGCAACGAGTGGACGTCTGCCGCCGCTGCGGTGACCGGCGATCAGCGGTGGATCCCGCAGTGGAGGCGACGCTCTGATGGTGGGCTCGCGTGTAGCAGCACGTTCCGGCTCGACTGCGCCGAGCTCGGTCACGACGTTGCCCTCGTGCGCCCGGCGTTCACGCACAAGCGGGTGTTCGTGACCGCGCAGTCGTGGACACCGACCTCGGCCGGTCGCGACGCGGCCGACGCGGTATGTGTGGCCGAAGCCGCGAGTGCGGGCCTGAGCGGCCAGTTCCTCGCGGTGCTGCCCATCGGGGTCGAGCCGGCGCTGGCGCGGTTCTCGGGCGGCGCTGACGTCGAATACCAGAACCTGCAGGGCACGCTCGTCGGCCAGCTCGGGACGGGGATCACGTACGTCCTCGACGATGCACGCGGCCTCCCGCAAGTCGACCTCGTGTGGAGCGGCGGCGATCCACGCCAGCCATCGTCGCAGACCTGCGTGGATTGGACCGCGATCGTCGGCGAGACACCGGCGGCGTTCTCGGCGGATGGAAACGGGTTTCCGGACGCGAGCCCCTCGTACCTGCGTCCGTGCGGCTCGAGCCTGCGCCTGTTCTGCGCCGAGCCGTAGCTGGCGCCGATCTTTCTGCGACTCCCGGCCCGGGGCGCCGTCCGGACCCAGTATGACGATCATGACATTCAAGCATCTGGTAGCGGGGCTCGCGCTCGCCGGCGCCCTCGGGGCATGCAGCAAGGGCGGCTCGGGCGACGTCGACGCGTTCATGAAGCTCGACACGGAGAAGGCCGCGGCGTTCGCGGTCGGCGGCACCGACTGCGCCGCCAAGGCGAAGAGCGCCGGTGAGTGGAGGACCAAGCACTCCGCGGACTACAAGGCGATGCAGGGCAAGCTCAAGGAGCAGTGGCCCAAGGGCCCGCCCAAGGACGTCCTCGAGAAGTACGGCGACACGATGCAGGCGAACAAGAAGGCCGTGGTCGAGGCGATGATGGCGTGCAGCAACGATCCGACGTTCGGGAAGATGATGGACGATACGAAGGCTGACTGACCGTCACGAACGGTGAGAGAACACTGCGGCATGGCCGCGCCGATCGATCCGGAGATCCTCCACACCACGGCGGGCGACATGCCGCTCGAGCAGGTCGAGCTCGCGGTCAACGGCCGAACGTGGACGATCCTTCACACGGGGGCGGTGATCAGCCGCGAACAGGAAGTCGCGTTCCTCCAGGGCGAGAGCGCCACGCGCCGCCCCTACGGTGTGGTGCTGTGGCCGGCGGCGATCGCCCTCGCGCACGAGCTCGCCTCGCGTGATCTCGGCGGGAAGCGGATCCTGGAGCTCGGCGCCGGAACCGGTCTGCCCGGCATCGTCGCCGCTTCGCTGGGAGCCCGCGTGGTGCAGACCGATCGCCAGAAGCTCGTGCTGCACGTGTGCCGGCAGAACGCCGAGCGCAACGGAGTGACGACGATCGAGCACCGCATCGCGGACTGGACCGCATGGGAAGACACCGAGCGCTATGACCTGATCATCGGCTCGGACATCCTCTATGCCACGGAGCTGCATCCGCACCTGCGGCAGATCTTCGAGACGAACCTCGCTCTCGACGGCGCCGTGCTCCTGTCCGACCCGTTCCGCGAGCAGAGCTTGAGCTTGCTCGAGGCGATGGAGTCGACGGGCTGGAGGATCGCGATGGACAAGTGGACCGTGGGGACCACGCCTCCACCACGGGCGGTCGGGGTGTACGCGCTGACTCTTACGCAGGCAGCGCGAGAACGGCGCGCGCCAGCGTGATGACGCCCGGATCCTCCACGTCCTGCCTGCCCGCGAGCACGACCTTGATCGTGGTTCCGTGGATCTCGATCGGCCCCCCGGTCCCGACGTTGAGCGAGATCAGCTCGCGCACGACGTCTGACGAGAGCAGCGCCTTCGTGAGCTCGGGCGTGTCGGTCGAGATGTAGATCGCGTCATCGAACGCCTGGTCGCCGGTCTGCAGCTCCTTCTTGAAGATCTTGACCAGCTTCTTGCCGATGCCTTCCTTCGAGAACGTCGCAGCGACAGCGGTCGCACGCGGAAGGGTCAGCGTGACCTCGGTCGTCTCCTTCTCGGAGAGCTGCATGCCGTTGATCTCCGTGCTGCTCGTGAGAAACGACAGCTTCATCGTGACGCCCATGGTGGTCAGCTCTGACATGCACCGAGCCTCGCACGGCCGGACGGTCGGGCGGAGCGCCTCTACTCCGAAAGCTCCAGCGTGAGCGTCACCCGCTCGTCGCCGGCAGCGAGCTGGAGCGGGAGATGGGCCTGCAGATCGCCGATCGCCGCCTCGAGCTCGACGGTCCCGGTCGAGACGCCGGTGAGCCGGAAGTTGCCGTCCGCGTCGCTCTGCGTCTGCGCGAGCCCCGCCCACACGCGGGCACCTGCGACCCGCGCGCCGCGGCGATCCCGCACCACTCCCGCGAGGGTCGCGGCCTTCGCGAGATCGATGCGGAGATCCTCGGGGACCCGGCTCGCGCGGACGGTGATGTCTCGGGTGACGGGCGCATAGCCGGTGGCCCGCACGGAGAGCGTCCATGTGCCGGCGGCGAGACCGGCGAGATCCACGATACCGCGCGCATCGGTGGTTCGCGACGCGGTCGCGCCCACAGGACCACGCGCATCGACGCGAACCCCGCCGAGACCGTCGCCGCGGTGTCCATCGCCGACGCGGACGCGGGCACCGCCGCCTTGCTCGAGACGCACCTCGCCGAACCGATCGCTCTCGAGCACGAGCCGGCGACTCGGAAACTCGGGCGATGACACCTCGAGCACGTAGCGACCGGAGGCGACGGGTTGGATCGTGAACTGGCCTGCCGCATCGGTGGTCACGGAGCGCGGCGTCGGTCCATCCACGATGCGCACGGTCGCGCCGGCGACGGCGCCGAACGGCGAGCGTACGAGACCGCGCAGGGCAGCGTCTTCGCCGACGAGCGTGAAGTCCGCGCGGCTCGCATCGCGGCCCGCGAGCTCGATCGTGCGCGTGACTTCACCGTACTTCGGTGCGGAGACCGAGAGCGTGATGGTCCCCGCGAGCGCGCGCAGCACGAACTCGCCCTGCGCGTTGGACGAGGCCGTGGCGACCTTGCTCGCCGTCTCGCCGAGCCCGGTGCTCGCGATGATCGCGGCGCCAGCCACCGGGCCGTTGCGCGTTGTGATGCGTCCGCGAACGATCGTTCCGGGTTGGAGCGTGACGAGGACGCCTCCGGAGTCGTCACCGCTGCGCACCGTGATCGGCTCGCTCGCGCCGGGGGCGAGGTCGGCGGCGAACGCGACTGCCACGTACGCGCCGGGTTCGAGATTCGCGACGTGGAAGTGGCCGCTGCCGTCGGTGGTGAGCGCATCTGCTGGGGGGGCCGTCACGTGATCGCGCGGGGCGAGCGCGACCAGATCGTCGATGCGATCGAACGGACGCGGTGACGCGAGGACCACGGCGTGACGCAGCATCGCTTCTGGATCGAGGTACCAGGTACGACCGCCGCGGTGCTGCGTGAGCGCGAAGTGGAGGTGCGGCACGGACTTCGTCGGATCGAAGCCGCTGGAGCCCACGGTGCCGACCGGTGTGCCGGCCCGGATCCTCTGGCCGACCTCGAGCCCGTCGCGCACCTGGTCGAGGTGCATGTACATCGTGACCATGCCGTCCCCGTGATCGATGGCGACGAACCGTCCAGCCTCACCGCCGAGCGCCGCGGTGGCGACGATGACCTCGCCGTCGCCGGTCGCGTGCACGATGGTGCCGCGCGGCATCACGAGATCGATGCCGCAGTGCCCATCGCCGCACTCCGCCGGTCGCGTGCCCGGACGTGAGGCGCCGAACCGGGCGCTGTCGTTCGTCGGGACCTGGCGGCGGGCGGCGAACGGGTACACCCAGCGCATCGGCCCGAGCGCAGGCGCCGCGGGGCGCGCACCTCGTGGCCCCTGCCGCCTCACGACGATCGTCGCGTTGGCGACGGGCTCGCCGCGCAGATCGACGACCGTGCCGTCCAGCGCCCCAGCGCGCTCGATGCGCACGACGACCGCTTCGGTCGGCGCCATGACGCGAAGCTCCTGGGGCGTCGACTGCAGGAAGCCGGGGCTGGTGGCTTCGACGCGCCAGCGCCCTGCGGGGATGCCGTCGAACGAGAACCGACCGTGTGGGTCGAGCGTCGCCATGCGGATCGCGTGATCGACGTCGAGCGGCGTGAGCCAGACCTCGCCGGTCGGCGGAGCGGCGCCATCGGCGATCAGCTCGCCGGTCACGGTGCTCGCGGGTTCGAGCGCGAGCGCGACCGGTTCGACCGGGATCTCCGTGATGCGCGCGAGCGGCGACGCGCGCCGCGGTCCCAGCGCCCAGACCTCGAACGGGCCGGAGCCGAGATCGGTGAACCGTGCGACGCCCTGGCGATCCGTCCGCGCGATCGCCGGCGGGAGCTCGCTACCGTCCGAGAGCTGCACCTCCGCGGAGTCAGCACCGTCCCCTGCGACGCGCACCTCGAGCGTGGTGCGCGGCCGAGGCGCGATCGGCGGCCGCGTGGCAGCGATCGGGACCCGCGCCGCACTCGCTGCCGCGGGCGAGGGTGCCGTGGGCGCCGGTGGGGGAACGTGCGAGGTTCCCCCGGCCACCGCGAACGATGCGACCGCGATCACCAGGATGCCCGATCGCATAGCCGTGTTGTGGGTGCAGCCGGCATGCCCCGCGGGGCCTCGCGATTCGGGGTGGTTGGCGCTGGCACGCGCGTTTCACGTGTCAGGTTGGCACGCGTTAGGATGCGCGCGGGCCATGCCGTCACCGCAGCTCCGCACCGCCGGAAGATGGCTCGCGACCGGGACGCTCCCGACCGCGATCGTCGTCACGCAGTGGCCGTTCCAGTACCGGTTCACGAGCTACGCGATCCATCGCCGGTGGGCCCGGATCGACTGGGCGTGGTTCCACCGGGTCGATCGCGACTTCGTGCTCAACGTCCTCATGCTGGTGCCGCTCGGCATCGGCTTCGGGCTGTGGCGCCGCGCGGGCAGGGCGCGCGTGGTGATCGAGAGCCTCGCGCTCGGGACGCTGACCGCCGTCGTGCTCGAGCTCGCGCAGCTCGTCACGCGCGATCGCTACACCTCGTTCCTCGACGTCTGGCACAACGCCGTCGGTTGCGTCGCCGGCTGCGTGCTGGCGGTACTGGTCGATCGTGGCTTCCGAGATCGAGGCCTGGGCGCTGAACCGTGATGCATGCCGCACCGTCGCGGCGAGCCCTGCGATCGGGTGGCTCGGGTGCCGTTTTCGCGCAAACCAGGTGCGACTTCGCGCCCGGCCTGCCTCAGAATCTCATGATGAATCGGAACGAGTTTCTCAAGTCGTCGGTCGGCTTCGCCGCCGCGATGCTCGGCCTAGGATCACTCGCCGGCTGCAAGGATGACGGCGTGTCCGGACCACCCGATGCCAGCGCTGGCAACCCCGATGCTCCGAAGGGCACCGATGCGGGCGTGGACGCGACGGTCAGCCCCGATGCGAGCATGGGCACGCCGAATTGTTCGATGAATGGCACCATCGTCGCGATCGCGCTCAACCACGGTCACGCGCTCGTGGTGTCCAAGGCCGATGTCCTCGCCGGCACGCAGAAGATCTACAACATCCAGGGCGGATCGCTGCACGACCACACGGTGACGCTGACGGCCGCGGACTTCGCGATGCTCGCAGCGAACACGAGCGTGTCGGTCGTGTCGTCTCTGACCGGCCACACCCACGCGGTCACCGTGTCGTGCGCGACAGCGTGAGCGACGCTACGGGCAGGTCGGGAACTGCGCCGCGCCCTGGCGAACGACCGCGTCGCCCACGGCGATGTTCGGGTCCTCGACGGTGTTCCCTCGCGTGTCGGTGATGCGGAGCGAGTACGGCCCCGCGCCCAGGCCAGCCGCCGCGACGAAGTAGTTGTAGTCGACGCGCCCGACGGGCCTGTACGGCGCCGTCGGTGTCATCACCTCGAGCTTCGCGATCGGATAGCGATGGTTTCGCACCTGGATCGCCGCGTAGTACTGGGACGATCCACTCTTGAACTCGTAGGCGAGGGGGCCCGTGACGTCGCACGCGACCTCGCGCCACGTGATCGGGACGCGGCCCGCGGCGAGCGCGGCGATCTTCCCGAATGCTTCCTTGCTGAGATCGAGGTCACCCTTCCTGCAACCGGGGCACTGGTCGGTGACCCGGACGGTGACGTCGCCGTTCGGGCCCGAGACCGCGAGGCACGCGCCGCACCACGCGGCCGTGTCGTAGTCGACGGCGTTGATCGCGGCGACCATGCGCGTCGGATCCGCGGGAAAGCTGCAGTTCCCCGTGCCATCGGCTGTGTAGTAGGTGGCCTGCCCGGATGCCTGCGGCCGGGCGGCCATGCAGAACGCGGAGAACGGGCCGTCGTAGGTGGGCGCGTCGGAGCCGCCGCAGCCCGCAAGCGCGATCACGGCGAGGCTGATTCTCATGGGGTGAGGGTAGCAAGCGAGCACCGCTCTCCGTGATCCATGTCAGGCCCGCACCAGCGTGATCACCGTGATCTCCTGCGTGGTGCCGACGCGCATCGGCGGTCCCCAGTAGCCGGTGCCCTCGCTGACGTAGAGCCAGGTCGTCCCGAACCGGGCGAGGCCGGAGATGTGCGGATCGAACAGGCGCGACAGCCAGCCGAGGGGGAGGAGCTGGCCGCCGTGGGTGTGGCCGGAGAGCTGGAGATCCACGCCCGCTGGGGCCGCGCGGAGGATCGTGCGCGGATGGTGCGCGAGCAGCACGAGCGGCAGCGCAGCATCTCGACCGGCGAGCGCACGCGGGAGATCCTCGGCGGCCGTCGAGTCGTCGACCCCCGCGAGCTGGAACGCATCCGCGATCGTGACGTGCTCGTTCCGCAGGACCCGGATGCCGAGCGACCGGATGTGATCGAGCCACGGCTCGGGATCCCAGTAGTACTCGTGGTTGCCGGTCACGGCGAACACACCGTCTCGGGCGCGGAGACCGCGAAATGGCTCGATGTGAGGGCGGAGCTCGGCGAGCCGGCCATCGACGAAGTCTCCGGTGATGACGACGAGATCGGGCGCGAGCGCGTTGACCTGCTGGACCACGCCCTCGGCGAACTCACGACCGAGCATCGGCCCGATGTGCACGTCGGTCAGCTGGACCATCGTGTACGACGCGACCCGCAGGTTCGCGAGCGGCACCGCGACCTGGCGCACCTTCGGGCCGCGGGCGACGTGGGCGAAGCCATAGACGACCGTCACCAGCGCCGCGCCGCCACCGCCGGCCGCTGCGAGCAGCGGATCTGCACCCAGCGCGACCGCGATGTGGCTACCCGCGGCGCCAAGCAAGAGGTACGTCGCGAGACCGAACCAGCCATATGCGACCAGCAGGTACGGACGCGCCGTGGCGCGCGCCATCCGCCGCGACAGGATCGAACCAGCCGGCAAGCTCGGCGCGAGCAACACGAGGATCACCGTCACGATGCCCCGCCACGGCGATGGCAGGGGCGCGACGAGCTGGGTCCAGATGTAGAAGTGCGCGGCGCCGAGGATGGTCAGGACGATCAGCAGTCGCGGCCAGAGGCGTCGCACCGCTGCGGTGTAGCACCGATGTCGATTGGGGGTGAGCCGATCCTGGTCCTGGGTCGTATGCACTGGCGTGAGGACATACGTGGCCTTTGGCCTGGCGGTCATGCTCGCGCACTCGAAGGCACACGCCCAAGACTGCGCTCCCCCGACACCCGAGTGTCATCTCGCAACCGGCCGGAAGCTGCTCGACAGCGATCCGAGGGCCGCCGCGGCGGAGCTGCTCGCGAGCTACAAGCTCGACGAGCGCACCGAGACGCTCACCCTCTACGCGACGGCGCTCTCGCGCGACAAGCAGTACGCGCGCGCGCTGGAGACGTGGCAGCGGCTCATCATCTTCCGCGAGAGCGAGATCGAGGCCGCGAAGGAGGCGATGCGGGTGGCCTCGGTCTCGAAGCGAAAGGCCGCGCGGGCCGCCCAGGCGAAGGCGCAGGAGGCCAGCGAGCAGGCGGCCGCCGAGATCATGAAGCTGTGGCCGAACACCGCGAAGGTCCGGATCCGCGTCGCGACCGGCCAGCAGTACACGGTGTCGGCGGCGGGTCTCGAGCTCGACATCTCCAAGGAGGTGCTCGTCAACGCGAACCGCGACGAGCTGACGTTCACCCGCACCGACGGCACCACCCAGACCCTCGTCGTCGAGATCCCGGCCGGGCAGACGAAGACGATCGATGCACCGAAGGAGCGCGGTGAGATGCCAGCGCCGGCTCCCGCGCGGCCGCCGGCGCCGATGCCGGCGCCGATGCCGGCGCCGATGATCGACGAGCCGAAACCGTCCGTGGTCAGCACGAAGCCGGAGATGGTGATGCGCACGACCGGCGAGCCGCGCTCGCGGACGATGTCGCGCGTCGGGATCGGTCTCGCGGCGGGTGGTGTGGTCGCGCTCGGCGTGGCCGGGACGTTCGGCCTCCTCGCGAACCGCGACTTCGACCGCGCGCAGGACCTCGGCTGCAACTCCGATGGAGCGTGCCCGGTCGGGCGCGCCGCTGACCTCGGCGACCAGGCGCGCGACCGCACGCGGATCGCGCAGATCACCGCGATCGGCGGCGGCGCGCTCCTCGCGACCGGCGCGACGCTGTGGATCCTCGGCCGCGGCAAGACGCACCGCGAGTCGTCGGACATGACGGTCAGCGTCGGAACCAGCTCGCTGTCTCTCGGATGGAGCCTGAAATGAAGATCGCCCTTGCGTGTGTGTTGCTCGCCGCGTGCACCCCCGAGATCGACGCGTACAAGCCGCTCGAGGTGAAGCCGGCGCGCGATCTCGACATCCTGTTCGTCATCGACGATTCGCCGAACCGCGGCACCTACGACGAGATGGCCTCGCAGCTCGACGTGCTGCAGACCCGGCTCGCCGATGTCGACGGCCAGCTCCCCAGCCTGCACGTCGGCGTGGTGACGACCGATCTCGGAACGAGCAGCACCAAGGACGCGCTCCCCGGCTGGACGACCGGCAACTGCGTCGGCTTCGGCAAAGCGGGCCAGCTCCAGACCTTCGACGGTCAGCCCGGCGGCGGCTATCTCGAGGATCTGCGCGACGCGGGTGGGGGCCGCAGGCGGAACTTCACCTCGGGCGACCTCGCGAGCGAGCTCGGTCGGCTGACGAACCCCTCGAACCTCGCCGTCGGCTGCGACTACGAGCAGCCCCTCGAGGCGATGCGCAAGGCGCTCGATCCGGAGATCAACCCCGGCTTCGTGCGCGATGGCGCGATGCTCTCGGTCGTGTTCCTCACCGCCGAGGACGACTGCTCGGTCCAGCGCACCGCCGTGATGGATCCGACGAACACCACGCTCGGCGCGCCCACGCACTTCCGCTGCACGTCGCAGGGCGTGATCTGCGACCCGGATGACCCGTGGCGCGAGGGCGAGCACACGAACTGCCGCCCGCGCGAGGGCTCTCCCGTGATGGTCGATGTCTCCGAGTACAAGGCGTTCCTCGAGGCGGCGAAGCCCGACAAGCGCGACGTCGTGGTCTCGGCCGTGGCCGGCCCGCGCGACTCGTTCAAGGTGCGGAACCTCGGCTCGCCGGTCCTCTCGCCGAGCTGCATGGGCGCGGGTGGTCCGGCGTATCCGGCGGTCCGCATCGGCTCCCTGGTGGAGAGCTTCGGCGGCGCGTTCGTCGATGCGTGCACGCAGGAGGCCGCGTACCAGCGGATCACCCAGCCGATCGTCAACCGCCAGCGCTCGTGTCTCCCGAGCCTGCTCGCCGCAGAGCGCGATGGCTGCACGGTCGTGGAGATCACCGGCACCACCGAGGCCGAGCTCGCCGAGTGCGCACCCGGTACGGCCGGTCCGTGCTGGTACAGCTACGCCGACGCCGCCGCATGCCCCGAAGGGGACAACCTCGGGATCGCCGTGCGCCGGTCGGGTGTCGCACCCGCGGGATCACGCCTGGAAGCCCGCTGCTTCGTTCCCTGAGCCAGCGATCTCGGTCGATCCAGCACCCGTCCATACACGTAGTACCTGCAGGGAGGCATCGTGAAGAAGCTCGCAGCCGTGGCTTGTGTGTTGTTCGCGTGTGGTGGCGCGTCGAAGCCGTCGAAGGCGCCGAAGGCCGTCACCAACACGGGTGGGGCCTCCGCGACGGCGGCGCCCGACAAGGGGGCGCCTGCGGCACCGGCGGATCGTTCGCTCTACATGCGCCTCGGTGAGAAGGCCGCGATCACCGCGGTGGTCGACGAGTTCATCGGCCGCGTCGCCTCCGATGCC
>JAYVLW010000186.1:0-4048 GCA_043759315.1 Myxococcales bacterium | reverse complement strand
AGGCGGGGGGCACGCTGGTGTCCACGGTCACGTACAAGGCCGACACGAAGTCGTTCGCCGGGTTCACCGCGAAGCTCTCCGGCGACTGGGACGCGGTGTTCGTGCCGGCCGCGGCCGACACCCTCGGCCTGATCGCGCCGGCGCTCGCGGCGACGGGCAAGATCCCGAAGCCGCTCGGCACCAAGAAGGTGATCGGCGGGCGCGCGGTCCTCCTGCTGTCGACGGCGGAGAATCTGACCGCCGCCTACCTCACCGATGCGGGCCGTCACTCCGAGGGCGCCCTGTTCGCGCCGGGCTATTACCCCGACGATCAGGATCCGGCGAGCAAGGCGTTCCTCGATCGGTTCATCACCGCGTTCGGCCGCGCGCCGGGCTTCCTCGAAGCCTACGCGTTCGACGCCGTGCAGCTCGCGGCGGCCGCCGGCACCACGGGGCGCGCGGGCCTTGCCGCCACGCTCGCGAAGGGCGAGCTGACGGGGCTCACGGGCACGATCCGGTTCGACCAGGACCACCGCAGGGCCGATCCCGGCGTCCTCTACACCGTCGCCGAGGAGACCGGCGGGGTGTTCGCGATCCGCGTCGCTCGTTGAGCTTCGCCGGGGTCGCCAGCCGGTAAGTGGTGGTATAGCCGCCGCGTGGCGGACTTTCCCGGTGTCGGCAATCGCCTGATCGCGGCGCTCGATGCGCCCAACCGCGCCGAGGCGGATGCGCTCGTCGCGCGGCTGGGCGGCGTCCCGAGCTGGATCAAGCTCGGCCTCGAGCTGTTCTGCGCGGAGGGTCCGGCGATCGTGGCCGATCACGTCGCACGCGGACATCGCGTGATGCTCGATCTCAAGCTTCACGACATCCCCGAGACGGTCGCGCGCGCGACCGCTCGCGTCGCGCAGCTCGGCGCGGGGCTGCTCACGGTGCACGCCGGGGGTGGCCGCGCGATGCTCGCGGCAGCGGTCAAGGCAGCAGGACCCGCGATGCGCGTGCTCGCGGTCACCGTGCTCACGTCGCTCGACGACAACGACCTGCTCGAGATCGGCGCGAACGGCCCGGTCGGCGAGCTGGTCAAGAAGCGCGCGGAGCTCGCGATCGCAGCGGGCTGTGCGGGTGTGGTCGCGTCGCCGCACGAGGTGGCGATCATCCGCGCCATCGCCCCGAGCGAGTTCTTGATCGTGACGCCCGGCGTGCGCCCGGCCGGTGCCGCCGCGGGCGATCAGAAGCGCGTGATGACACCGAAACAGGCGCGGAGCGCGGGCGCGGATCTCGTCGTGGTCGGCCGGCCGCTTCGTGATGCGCTAGATCCGGCCGCCGCGGCGCGCGCGATCGTCGACGAGCTGTCATGAGCAGCGGCGGACGCAACAGCGGGCGGGCGCCGCGCGGTAGTGGCGGGGGCGGCTTCATCAGCGGTCCCGGCGAGCGCCTGATCTACGGCGCGGGCCCCGTGCGCGAGCTGATCACCGTGCGCCCGGGATCGATCAAGGCGGTCTGGACCGATCCGCAGCGCTCGGGTCGGCAGACCAGTGATCCCGTTGCGGCCGCGGTGGTCGCGGCGCGAGCGGCCGGCATCGTCGTCGAGGATCGCGATCGCCAGACGCTCGATCGGGTGGCGGGCGAGGGCGCGCTCCACCAGGGCGTGGTCGCGTGGCTCGGTCCGTTCGCGTACGCGCAGCTCGAGGACATCGTCGGTGGCGACGGCCCCGCGCTGCTGCTCGCGCTCGATGGGGTGGAGGATCCGCGCAACCTCGGCGCGATCCTCCGCTCGGCATATCTCCTCGGTGCAGGCGGCGTGATCATTCCGGACCACCGCGCGGCGCAGGTCACGTCGGTGACGGCGAAGGCGTCGGCCGGCGCCAGCGAGCTGCTGCCCGTCGTGCAGGTCGGGAACCTCGTGCGCGCGCTCGACGAGCTACGCGAGCACGGGCTGTGGCGCGTCGCGGTCCACGCGAGCGAGACGTCGCAGCGTATCGACCAGATCGACGGCACGCTCTCGATGTGTCTGGTCCTCGGCGCCGAGGGCACCGGTATCCGCCCGCTCGTCGCGGCCCACTGCGACTTCCACGCCGTGATCGACATGGCGTCGGACCGCACCGCCGTCGGGTCGCTCAACGTCTCGGTCGCCGCGTCGTTGGCGCTCTACGAGATGCGGCGGCAGCGTGCGGCCGTGGGCTGACCGCTCGAGGTCAGTTCTCGACCTTCTCGAGGAAGCTCGTCTTCAGCAGCTTCTCGCCGTGCACCGGGAAGAACGTGTACACGCTGTCCCCGTTGACGCGCACGACCTCGCCCTCGCCCCACATGGCGTGGCGGACGATGTCGCCCTTCTCGAGCGGGCCGAACACGGGCCGCTTCACACGCTCGATCTTGAGCGCACGGCCACGGCCACCGCGTCCACGGCGGAGGGCCTCCTCGAGCAGCGCCTTGCGCTGCGTGGCATCCACGCCACCCCGTCGCGCGGCCAGGGCCGCGGCCACGGTCTCCTGCTCGCGGTTCGGTGCCGCGGCGGACTTCGCCGAGCGCATGCAGTTATCGCAAGTACCGCACGGGGGCGCGTCCAGGTAGCCGAAGTAGGTGACGAGCAGGCGGGTCCGGCACAGGTGTGATTGCGCATAGCGGAGCATCGCCGCGAGGCGGGCCCGGTCCTGTGCGCGCTTTTGTTCGTAGCGGTTCGCGGCACGCGCGAGGTTCTCGATGCTCGGCGGCTCCTGCGCGCGCGGAGCGAACAGCGCGCCCGGCGCCTCCGCGGCGAACCCGACCTCCTTGAGGAACGAGAGCACCACGCGCGCCTTCTTCGCCGGCGCATCGGCGCGCTCGGCGATCTCCTTCACCGTACGGAACACGTCCTCGTGGTCGTCGGTGTCGTCCGTGGCGATCTTGCCGCCGGTGACCTGGACGAGCGCCTCGGCCACGGCGCGGGTCTGCTCGGGGGTCGGATAGCGCCCACCGAGGAAGAAGCTCTGGATGCGCTTGTCCTCGGGCTGGTAGAGCAGCACGCAGTCCGCGGGCTGACCATCGCGGCCGGCGCGCCCGGCCTCCTGGTAGTAGCTCTCGAGCGAGCCCGGGAAGTTGTAGTGGATGACGAAGCGGAGGTCCTGCTTGTCGACGCCGAGCCCGAACGCGTTCGTCGCCACCATCAGGCGCGGATCGCTGCGCTCCATGAACGCGCTCTGCACGCGCTCGCGGTCCTTCGCGCGCATGCGGCCATGGTAGCGCCCGCACTCCACGCCTTGAGACCACAGGAAGTCGGCGAGCGCGTCGACGGTCTTCACCGTGGCGGCGTAGATGATGCCGCAGCCCTCTTGCTTCTCGATCAGGCGGAGCAACAGCGCCTGCTTCTTGCGCTCGCTCGAGGCCTTGACGACGTGGTAGCGGAGGTTCGGCCGATCGAGGCCGATATCGATCACCGACGCATCAGGGATCTGGAGCTGCGCGAGGATATCGTCCTTGACCTTGGGCGGCGCGGTCGCGGTCAGGGCGAGCACCGGCGGCTTGCCGAGCGCGATCACCGCCTCCCCGAGCCCGAGGTACGCGGGACGGAAGTCGTGCCCCCACTGGGAGATGCAGTGCGCCTCGTCGACCACGAACAGCGACACGTTGACCGTTGCCAGGCGCTCGCGGAACTTCGGGTCGCCGAGCCGCTCCGGCGTGACGTACGCGATGCACGGCTTGTTCGACGACAGCCGCGCGAGCGCGATCTGCTCGTCTCGCGGCGCCAGCGTGGAGTCGAGCCGCAGCACGTCCATGTTCAGGTGGTCGAGCTTGTCGTACTGATCCTTCATCAGGGCGATCAGCGGTGACACGACGAGCGTGACTCCGGTCAGCTCGAGCGCCGGCAGCTGGTAGCACAGCGACTTGCCGGCACCGGTCGGCATGATCGCCAGCGTGTCGATGCCCGCGAGCACGTTGCGGATGGCCAGCGCCTGACCCGGGCGAAACGACACCAGGCCGAACCGCCGCTGTGCGAGCTCGAGCATGCGCGCGTCCGTGATCGCGGCCTCGTGAGCCTCGGTTGGATCCGTGACCTCGAGCTCGTCGTGCTCTTCGACGACCTCTGGCAGCTCCG
>JAYVLW010000185.1:0-7422 GCA_043759315.1 Myxococcales bacterium | reverse complement strand
AGCTCGACCTCGGCGTTGAGCTCGTGGATCATCCGCGGTAGCGCGTACGTGAACAGCACCCCAGGACGAACCGTGAGGAACAGGTCGCCTTCCCGGTTGCCGAACTGGGCCGAGAACACGTTGTCGGTGACCGCGGCGTCCACGCTGGCGGTGCCATGAACACTGAAGCGATCCGCAACCGCCACGGGCGTCATTGCGAGGCTCGCAAGGAGAAACGCCGGCGCCTTGAGCACGAAGGACTTGTAGCACGTGGTGTGCACGGCGATTCGATTGCTAAAGCGCGCTCACCGAGTTGACACACCTGGCAATCCGCATGCTTAGAATCTTGGCGAGGATTCAATCGGACCATGCGTACTGACGCCGTCGAACCGTTCGTGTTCCCCACCCGCGGGGCTGCTAGCCCGCGTCGCGCCGATCGTGACGAAGACGAGGATGACAAGGAAGAAGAAGAGGAGGAGGAGGAGGACGAAGAGGAGGAGGACGGCGAGGAGGAGGTCGAGGAGGAGGTCGACGACGAGGAAGAGGAAGGCGCCGGTGGCACGGTCGCGCCTGTCGGCGACGACTGGACCGGGGAAGAGGAGGAGCTGAAGGAGGAGAAGGAGGAGGAGGAGGACGGCGCCGAGGATACCGGCGGCTGGCGCGATGGGTCCGATCCTCCGTGGGGCAAGGACGAGGAGGAGGACAAGGACAAGGACGAGGACGAGGACGAGGACGAGGACGAAGACGAGGACGAGGACGACGAGAAGGTCAAGGCCGAGGAAGAGGACGACGACGAGGAAGAAGAGGACGACGACGAGGAGGAAGCGGACGAGGAAGACGACGACAAGACGCCCTCCACCGGCGACGACGACGACGACGACGACGACGACGACGAGCCACGGCCGCGCCGGGGCCCTGTACCCCCGCGTCCCGCGAAGCCCGTCCCGGAGCCAAAGCGGCCGATGATCACCGAGATCCCGACCAAGCCCGTCAAGAAGCCGACGCCGATCCCGGCCAACCTCCCGGTGAGGCCGGCGGCGGAGCCGGCCAAGCCCGCCGCGGAGCCGGCCAAGCCCGCCGCGCCCACGAAGCCCGCTGCGGCGCCCACACCCGTCGTGAAGCCCGCTCCGGAACCGGCAAAGCCCGCGGCAAAGCCCGCGCCTGCCGCGGCCAAGAAGCCCGCGGCCAAGGCGCCGGCCGCGAAGCCCGCGGCGAAGGCCCCCGCCGCGAAGCCTGCCGCGACCAAGAAGCCCGCGGCGGGAAAGAAGCCACCCCCGAAGAAGAAGTAGTGACCGCTTCGGAGGGCGTCCGTTACATCTCGCCCTTGTACTTGAGGAACAGCGGCAGCACGACGAACACGTACGCGAGGCAACCGACGACGATGCCGGTCGCGTCCTTCCACCCGAAGCTCACCTTGAGCTCGGGGGCGTGGTGCTTGATCGACGAGTACCAGGCACCGACGAGGCCGAGGAAGATCCACAGCACGGAGTGGTAGGCGAACGAGAGCGTGTTGATCTGGAACAGGATGCCGGCGAGCGAGCCGAGCAGGGCCATGCCCCAGACCTGGACCGCCGCGGCCCCGGTGCGATTCGCCAGCGTCGTCAGCCCGATGATCAGCGTCTTGAACGTCAGGTAGATGATGGTGACGAACAGCATCATCCCGACGAGCCCGAGCTCCGCGAGCGTCAGCACGAACGAGTTGTGCGCCGTCAGGAAGTGGTGCTCGTTGAACAGGCGCGCGCCGACGCCGAAGATCGGACTCTGCTTGAACATGTCCAGGCCGGTGGCCCAGGCCTCGTAGCGCATCTGCGTCGACACGTCGGCTGCCTCGCCGCTCCGCCCGCCGAACAACAGCAGCGGCAGGACGAGCGCGCCCGCGGCGATCAGGCCCCGCAGCTTGTAGCGCCGGAGCAGATAGACGCCGGGCACCATCATCATCGAGACGAGCCCGCCGCGGGACTGCGTCTGCATGACGGTGAGGACGACGATCACCGCGCCTGCAGCGCACAGCGCGATGTTCAGCGCGTTGCGCCGGCGCAGCCCGAACGCGATCAGCATCGACAGCGCACCGGCGCTGATCGTCAGCGCGACCTCGTTCGGATCCTGGAGCTCGCCGCGATACCGCACGCGCTCCTCGATCGAGTACGTCCCGAACATGCCGACGTGCTCGCAGCGATACTCCTTGCCTGGCTCGGCCTCGGGACCACCACAGCCCTCGTTGGTCTCGCACGAGCGGCCGTCGGGCTCGCCGTAGATCGCGCCCTCCGCCTCCTCGCCGCCGACGCACTGCTTGTCGGCCAGCCCCTGGTGGAAGCAGACGAGCGTGATGAACATGCAGGTCGATGCGAGCGTGCCCGCGACGATCTGGAACGTCCGGAACTTCTGAATACCGTGCGCGATCGTGCCGTAGAGCGCGAACAGGATGCCGAGCTCGATCCCGCGCTCGATCAGGTGGTCGGGCGCCACCACCGCGGTGCCGATGAAGGCCCACAGCAAGAACGCGACGACCCACGGTAGGGTCGGCACCGCCATCGGCGTGAGGCGGCGAAGCCGGATGTCGATGACCCAGCCGACGACGGCGAGGGCGGTGAACAGGTGGAGGAACGGCACCCGCTGAAGCAGCGGGATGAACTCCTGGGGCCGCGCCAGGATGAAGACGATGAGCGCGGTGATGCCGGGAATCGCGAACACGTTGCCGCACCGTAGCATTCCGCTTCCGTGCGGTATGCTGCGGCTCCGTGATGAGAGAGCGAGTTGCAGGCATTCTGCACCGGACCGGAGCTCTCCAGGGGCTGCTCCGCCTCCGCGAGCTCGCGGTGGTTCCGACGGTGAGCATCATCACGTACCACCACGTCGCGGATCATGACCCGGCCTACGCCTACGACCCGGATGTGGCCGACGCGACGCCCGCGCAGTTCCGCTGGCAGATGGAGGCGCTCGCTCGCCACTGCACGCCGATCGGCATCGACGAGCTCCTGCGCGCCATCGACGGTGCCCCGCTGCCGAAGAACCCAGTCATGGTCACCTTCGACGACGGCTATCTGAGCTGTCACGACGTGGCGCTACCGATCCTCCGCGCCGTCGGCATCCGCGCGACGTTCTTCATCGCCACGAGCTACGTCGCCGATCGCCGGCTGTACTGGTGGGAGCGCGTGGCGCTGATCGTGGACCAGGGTGTGCACGAGGGCACGGTGACGTATCCGCAGCGGCTCGTGGTGGCGCCCCGCGATCCAGCGACCCGCAGGCGGATCAACGACCTGATCAAGGACGCCAAGCAGCTCGACCTCGATCGCTTCCTCGATGATGTGGCGGCAGCGCTCGGTGTCCCGTGGAACCGGGACATCGAGGCCAGCTACGCCGCGGGCCTGATCATGACGTGGGACCAGGTGCGAGCGCTGTCGCGTGCCGGGATGGACGTCGAGTCGCACTCGCGGAGCCACCGGGTGCTGCAGACCCTCGACGACGCCGGCCTCGACTCGGAGATCGCCGGCTCGCGTGCCGACCTCGAGGCCCAGCTCGGTCGGCCGGTCCGCGCGTTCGCCTATCCCGTGGGGCGCCGGCTCGGTCATGGCACCGAGCGGATCCGCGCGAAGATCGTCGACGCCGGGTACCGGATCGGCCTGACCAACGCGAGCGGCGTGAACCGGATGTGGCCGAAATCGCTGGGGTACAAGCTCGACCCGCTCGATATCCGCCGCCTGTCGACCGATCGTTCGATGTCGGACGCGATGTTTCTGACCCAGATCGCCCTGCCGAGCATGGCCTACTACGGACGGCATCAGGACTAGAAACTGGATCCAGGCCCCTCGGGCATCCGAAAATTTTCCGATGAACATCATGCGTCGCGAGAGTCCCCGGATCGATGTCGAGGCGCTGTGCTGGGAGCTGGTCGACGGCAAGCAGGCCGGTGGGCTCGCCGTCGACCTGTCCTCGATGGGGTTGCGGCTCGAGCGCCCCTACACCGGTGGCCCGACCCGCAAGGAGATGCAGCTCGAGATCGAGATCCCTGGCATCGACGAGGTGATGTGGGCGAAGGCCGAGGCCTCGAGCGACATCCTGGTCCCGACGGTCTCCGCCGCCGGTGGACCGATGGGGTTGATCCGCCGCACCGGCTATCGGCTGATCGCCGCGGCGACGCGCGACCTCCGGATGATCAAGGAGTTCGTGTTCGACACCGACGCGGTACGCCGCGATCTCGCGCTCGAGTACGAGCCCGAGGAGCTCGAGATCGAGCTCGGTTACTGGAGCGCGCGCGCGTAGAGCGCGAGGTACGCGTCGACCATGCGATCGTGGCTGTAGCGCGCGAGCGCCACCTCGCGGGCCTTGGTGCCCATCGTCTTCGCCAGCACGCGATCATTCGCCAGCGCCGCGAGCGCCGCACCGAACGCCGCCTCGTCGACCGGCACCAGCAGGCCGGTGACGCCGGGGTCGACCACGCTCGGCAGCCCGCCCACCGACGTGGCGATGATCGGCAACCCGGCCGCCATCGCCTCGGGCACCACGAGCGGCAACCCCTCGGACCTGGACGACAGGGCGAACACGTCGAACGCGTGGACCAGCTTCGGCACGTCCATCCGGCGCCCGGTCATCACGACCCACCGCGGATCGGGCAGCGCGGCGACCGCGGCCGCGACCTCGGCGCGCGCGTCACCCTCGCCGATGATGACGAGCCGCACGCTTGACGACAGCAGCGGAGCCGCCGCGCGGACGAGCATCGCCTGGTTCTTGAACTGATCGAGCCGGCCGACGGTGCCGATCACCCACGCATCGCCGAGGCCGAGCTCGGTACGCGCGGCGGCTCGCGCCTCCGCATCCGGCGCGTAGCGATCGAGGCGGATCCCGTTCGGGATGGTGTGGAGCTTCGCTTCGGGCGCGTCGTGCTGCTCGCGCGCCTGCGCCTCCGTCGTCGATGACACCGCGACGAACGCGTGCGTCAGCTGCGCCGCGGCACGCCGGAGCAGCCGGTGACCGCGCGAGCCCGGGTTCTTGCCGTGCTTCGTGTGGATCGCCACCGCACCGACGAGCCGGGCCGCCGGCGCGCCGTAGATCAGCGGCAGCGGGTTGTGCGTGTGGACGATGTCGATCTTGCTCCGGCGCAACGCGCGCGCGAGCCGGGGAACGAGCGTGGGATCGAGGCCGCCGTGCTTGGGCACCCTCCCGACCGTGATGCCGGCCTGCGCGAACTCGATCGCCATCGCGCCGTCGGGCTCGGGCGCGAGCGAGATCACCGACACCTCATGACCGCGCGCCTTCTGCCCGATGGCGAGATCGAGCGCGACCCGTTCTTGGCCGCCGACGCCGTAGGAGCTGAGGACATGAGCGATCGACCACACCGGGGTTGCGTACTATATGCTCGGCTGCGTGCCTACCTCCTCACCGAGCGCTGACGATGACGACGCGGTGCTCGCGTCGATCGGACTCGAGCTCGGCGGCGCCAAGCACGGCGAGCTGAAGGCCGCCTGCGCGCGGATCGCCCGCAGGATCCGCGAGGACAAGCTCAAGGTGGTCGGGTTCGTGCCCAGCGACGACGCCGTCGCCGTCCCGCCGCTGATCATCCAGCTCGGCCTCGCGCTGTGCGAGGTGTCCGGCCACACCGTCGCCGTCGTCGACGCCAACCTCCGCTATCCGGGCCTGCCGATGCTCAACCGCGGGAAGGCGGTGGACCACGAGGGCTCGGCCTTCTCGACCCGCTGGCTGCGTGGCTCGCTCGCCCTGCTCTCCCCGCCTCGCGCCGAGCGCGCCGGCGAGGTCGTGCCGCAGCTCGCGCGCGTCTTGCTCGAGGGCCAGGAGCTGTTCGCGCACGTGCTCGTCGATCTGACCGGCTTCGAGCTGCTCGGCGAGCACGCGACCGCCGCCGCGTGCATGGATGCGGTCGCCCTGGTCGGTCGAGCGCACAAGACGCGCGAGAACCAGCTTCGCCAGCTCGCCGAGCTGATGCCGGATGGCCGGTTCCTCGGCGTCTTGCTCGTCGGGTAGTGTGGCGGGGCGCCGCGGTGAGCGTGTGTTCGCTGACGCTCGCTGTGCGGTTCCGCCCACTCACGACGACCAAACGCAAGCGAGCTTGAAGTGCGGTGCTCGTCGTGATGTCCTTCTCGGCGATGCCGACACTCGAGCAAGAGAAGATTGCAGTCATCGGACTGGGCTACGTCGGGCTTCCCGTCGCACTTTCCTTCGGGCGCAAGCTCCCCACCGTTGGCTTTGACATCCGCCAGCGCCGGATCGACGACCTGAAGAAGGGCCACGACGACACGCTCGAGGTGACGGACGAGCAGCTCACCTCGGCGACGAAGCTCGAGATGACCGCCGATCCTTCGCGCCTCGCCGACTGCACGTTCTACATCGTGGCGGTGCCCACGCCGATCGACATCAACAACCGCCCCGATCTCGGACCGATGATCAGCGCGAGCAAGACCATCGGCCCGCACCTCAGGAAGGGCGACATCGTGGTCTACGAGTCCACGGTGTACCCGGGTGTGACCGAAGAAGTCTGCGGCCCGATCCTCGATGAAAAGAGTGGGCTCAAGAACGGCGTCGACTACTTCCTCGGCTACTCGCCGGAGCGCATCAACCCTGGCGACAAGGAGCACACGTTCGAGAAGATCATGAAGGTCGTCTCGGGCCAGACCCCCGAAGCGCTCGAGCGCGTCGCGAAGGTCTACGCGTCGGTGGTGACGGCCGGCGTGCACCGCGCCCCGTCGATCAAGGTCGCCGAGGCGGCCAAGGTCATCGAGAACACGCAACGCGATCTCAACATCGCGCTGATGAACGAGCTCGCGCTGATCTTCGACCGCATGGGCATCCGCACCCAGGACGTGCTCGAGGCGGCGGGGACGAAGTGGAACTTCCTCCGGTTCTCGCCGGGGCTTGTCGGTGGTCACTGCATCGGCGTCGACCCGTACTACCTGACCACGAAGGCGCAGGAGCTCGGCTACCTGCCCGAGGTCATCCTCGCCGGCCGGCGCATCAACAACAACGTCGGACCGTTCATCGCGCAGAAGACGGTCAAGATGATCGTCACGCACGACGTGCCGCTCAAGAAGGCCAAGGTCGGCATCCTCGGCCTGACGTTCAAGGAGAACGTCCCCGACCTGCGCAACTCGAAGATCCCCGACATCATCGCGGAGCTCGCCACCTACGGCATCGACGCGATGGTCCACGATCCGATGGGCGATCCGCGCGAAGCGTTCGAGGAGTACAAGGTCGAGATCACCCCGCTCGAGAAGTTCCAGCAGCTCGACGCCCTGATCCTCGCGGTCGCCCACCGGGACTACCTCGTCAACCCCGCGTCGCTCTACGAGCGCGTGAAGGACGGGGGCGCCGTGATCGACGTGAAGAGCGTCCTCTCGGCCACGGTCAAGCCGCCGCGGGGCATCCGGCTCTGGAGTCTATGAAGCGCACCCGCTACGACGAGGTCTGCGAGGATCTGGTCAACCGGCCGCGCCG
>JAYVLW010000184.1:0-5645 GCA_043759315.1 Myxococcales bacterium | reverse complement strand
CGCGCACGCCATCGGGAATGGCGCGGCCGAACGCATCGAGCGTACGGCGGATCAATGGCTCGAGCTCGATCTGCTCCGCGACCGGCTGCCCCCCGCGCGCGTAGCTGGTCAGGCTGCGGGTGATCCGCGTGATGGCGTCGAACGAGGCGCGGACCCGGCGCAGGTCGGGCTGGATGTCCTCGCGCGCGGCGCGCTCCGCGAACGCGAGCGAGACCTCGGCAGCGACGAGGTAGTTGTTGATGTCGTGCGCGACGCCGACCGCGAGTCGGCCCACGAGCGCGAAGGCATCCGGCGCGGGTTCCGCGCGGGAGACATCGAGGATCGTGCTGGTCAGATCGTCGATCCGGCCGTCGATGATGTGACTCGCACCGGCGGCGAGGTAGCGCTCGCGGAGCGCGGCGTCGACCGAGGCGAACACCACGATCGCGCCGAGTCGACGGCGTTGCGCCGCTGCCAGCAGGTGCAGGACATCGCCATCGGGAAATGTCGTCCCCGTGACGATGCCGTCGAGGGGGATCGCTTCCACGGCACGCGTCGCATCCCGCACGCCCGCGACGGCACCCTGCACCACGATTCCCGTGAGCTCGGTCAGCGACCGCACCACGCGCGTCCGGACCTCCGTGGAGGCATCGACGACCAGGAACTTCATCATCCCCAGTGGACGATGTGGGAGACGAGTTGGCCGTAGGCGCGGACGGGCTTCGACTGTCGGAGGCCGTCCGATCCTGGCGTCGGCGTCCGTCCTACACGAGGCCGTTCTGGATCGCGTAGCGGGTCAGCTCGGCGTTCGACTCCATGCTCATCTTGACGAGAAGACGCGTTCGATACGTCGACACGGTCTTCACGCTGAGATGCATGCGCGCCGCGATCTCGCTGACCGTGTTGCCCTCTGCGATCCCGCGCATGACCTCGAACTCGCGATCCGAGAGCCGTTCATGCGGAACGGAGGCCCGGCCTCCGAGATCCGAAGCGAGGCGCTCGGCCACCGCTTGCGAGATGTACTTGCCGCCGCGCGTGACCTTCTGCACGGCATCGATCAGGGCCTCGGGAGCCGCCGCCTTGGTCAGGTAGCCCGATGCCCCGGCGCGGAGGGCGCGCACGGCGAAGTGCTCCTCGGGGTGCAGGCTCATGATCAGCACGGGGAGCTTTGGCCAGCGGTGCTTGATCTCCGCCAGCAGGTCGATGCCGGATCTGCCGGGCATGGAAAGATCGAGCACCACCGCATCGAACGGTTGCTCCAGCGCGGCCAGTGCCTGCTCTCCCGACCCTGCTTCGAAGACGTCCGCACCATGCAGCCCATCCTCGAGGATCGCGCGAATCCCGAGGCGCACGACGGCGTGGTCGTCGACCAGGAGGATGCGCACCATCGTCCTCGAGTCTACGCGTGCTAGCGTAGCCACCGGGGGGTCATATGGGGCCGAAGGTCGAGCGTCAGCTCGAGATCGTCCAGCAGATCACGCACATCGGGAGCTGGGAGTGGGACGTCGCGAGTGGAGTCATCACGTGGTCGGACGAGCTCTACCGGATCTACGGCCTCGTACCGCGGTCGCGCGAGATCACGTTCGATCTCTACCTGTCGCTCGTGCACCCCGAGGATCGCGACCGGGTCTCCGACGAGATCCGTGCAGCTCTGCTCCGGGGCGGCAGGTTCGCGCATCGCGAGCGGATCTTGCGCCCCGATGGCTCGGTGCGCGAGCTCGACACGGTCGGCGAGATCACGCTTGGCGCGGACGGCACGCCCAGCGACGTGATCGGCACCTGCCGTGACATCACGACGGAGCTGCGCCGTGACGAACGGCTCCGGTTGTTCGCCGAGATCATCGACAAGATGGAGATCGGCCTGTCGAGCTGGCGCACCGACGGCAGCGCGTTCCGGTTGGTCGCCTCGAACGTCGCGAACGAGCGGATGACGGGGGTCGCCATCGCGGCGTCGATCGGGCAGCCGATGGCCGCGTGCTTCCCGGCGGCCACCGGCAGCGAGCTCCCGTCGCTCCTGGCGAGCATCGACGGGGCGCATCCACAGCGCGAGCTCGCCGCGTGCCGGCTCGCGAAGCTTCCCGGAGCGCCGACCTTCGCAGTGAAGGCGACCTTGCTGCCCGACCGCTGCGTCGGGCTCGCGCTCGAGGACATCACCCTGCGCGTGCGCGCGCAGCGCCTTCACTTCGGGGAGCGCCGCGCGCTGGAGATGCTCGCCGCCGGCGCGGTGCTCGGAGACATCCTGTCCACCATCGTGTCCGTGATCGAGGAGCTCGTCCCCGACACGCTCGCCTCGATCCTCACGCTCGACGAGACCGGGACGCACCTGCGGCACGCCGCCAGCAACTCGCTCCCGGCCGCATACACGAAGGCGATCGACGGCGGGCCGATCGGGCCGGCGGCGGGCTCGTGCGGCACCGCGGCCTACCGGCGCGACGCGGTGTTCGTGACCGACATCGAGACGGATCCGCTGTGGGTCGACTACCGCGTGCTCGCGCGCACGCACGGGCTGCGTGCGTGCTGGTCGTCGCCGATCCTCGCGAACGATGGCCACGTCCTTGGTACGTTCGCGATGTACTACAAGACGCCGCGCCGCCCCGAGGGCACCGCGATCGAGTTGATCGCGCGCGCAGCCCACGTCGCAGGCATCGCGATCGAGCGCCGCCAGCTCGATGCGCAGCTCGGCGCGCTCGCTGCGCGGGTCGAGGCCGCGCGCGAGGACGAGCGCACGGGCATCGCGCGCGAGATCCACGACGTGCTCGGCCAGGCGCTCACGGCGCTCAAGATCGATATCGCCTGGGTCCAGCGCCGGCGCGGCGACGAGGCAGCGGTGGGAGACAAGCTCAAGGAGATGTCACGCACCGCCGACGATCTGATCCAGGCCGTGCAGCGCATCAGCTCCGAGCTGCGTCCCGGCATTCTCGACGACGTCGGCCTCCAGGCCGCGATCGAGTGGCAGTCCGAGGAGGTCGCTCGGCGCGCGGGGATCGACGTCCAGGTGCGCGCGGAGCTGGGCGACGTGCAGCTCGATCGCGGGTTTGCGACCGCGGTGTTCCGGATCTTTCAGGAGGCGCT
This sequence comes from Myxococcales bacterium, assembly GCA_043759315.1. Lineage (GTDB taxonomy): Bacteria > Myxococcota_A > Polyangia > Haliangiales > Haliangiaceae > JABFXX01. Next base: position 2,594 of record JAYVLW010000184.1, on the reverse strand, counting down.
GACAAACGTCGTGCGCCACTCGGGCGCGCAGCACGTGATCGTCGAGCTGCGGCTCGACCGCGGTCGACTTCGCCTCTCGGTCTCCGACGACGGCGTGGGGCTCCGCGAGTCCGGGCCGCGCCACGGCTCGCTCGGCTTGCTCGGCATGCGGGAGCGCGCCAAGCGGCTCGGGGGTGAGTGCGTCGTCCAGCGCCGCGAGGTCGGAGGCACGGTCGTCTCCTTGACCGTGCCGCTGCGGTTTCCGGCCGATGCGCCGATCGAGACCGGCGAGTTCATCCGCCCCGAAGGGTGATGCCCTGACACTGGTGTCATGACCTGGCAGCCTTTCACCGCCCACCATCGGTGTTGTCCGGGGAAATCAACAAGTTGGTCCTGGCAAGCTAGTTGCTGAGGAGTTCCCTCATGTCCGTCCGCATCGCTCTGATCCTGCTGGCACTCCCCATCCTCGCGCTGTCCCAGGGCGCCGCACACGCGGACGACTACGGCGACCAGGAGATGCCACCGCCGCCACCGGCCCAGCGGTACCAGCCGCCGTACCAGGGCCAGCCGGTCTACCAGGCGCCGCTGTCGCAGACGACCCAGGGAACCTATGTTCCCCAGAGCGTCGCGCTCTCCGGTCCGGAGGAGATCGACGCGGAGGAGGGGCGCCGGGCGCCGGCCGGCTACACGCCCGTGAAGCGCGCCCGCAAGGGCATGCTGATCGGCGGTGGTATCACGCTCGGCGCGTCGTACGGCTACGCGGTGCTGTTCGCCGCGGCCGGCGCCGACGAGGGTAGCTTCAACTCGGTCGACGGCTCGTACAGCAACAAGAACGAGCTCGCGTCGCTGTGGATCCCGATCGCCGGACCGTTTCTCCAGATGGCCGAGACCGACAGCGCGACGGCCCGCCTCGCGCTCGCCGGCCTCGGCGCCGCGCAGATCACCGGCGCGGTGCTCCTCTACTACGGTCTGACCACGAAGAAGACCGTGTACGTCCGCAACGATCTCATCGGCAACATGACCATCACGCCGATGGTCGGCGCCGGCAACACCGGCATGGCCGTCGCGGGCCGCTTCTAGCGAGATCCGAGCGCCGCGAGCACGGCGATGTCGATCGCATCCGCGGCCGCGTAGAGCGATTCACCGTCGACCGGGGCACGGTAGACGGGCAGCGTGGCCCCGACCTCGTCGGTGACCATGCGCGCGAGGTCGGCGAACGAGGGCTTCGAGCCCGCGACCGCGGCGACGATCGCGATGATGGCGACCACGTCATCGAGGGGCTGCGCATCGGCGACCGCGCCGAGCCCCGCGGCCATCACCGTGGGAACGGCCCCGTCGTCGAGCACCACGGTGCGCGCGGAGATCGCGCCGTGGCTACCACCGAGCTCGTGCACGGCGGCGGCGGCGCGCGCGAGGCGCTTGAGCAGGCGGATGGTCTCCGTCGGCGGCAGGCTGGGCGCGGCATCGGCGAAGGAGGCGCCCGATGGCGCCTCGAACACGGCGGTGCGCGTGGTGCGGTCGAGAGAGAGAGCGCGCTGCACGAACGGGCTCTGTGCGCGGCCGAGCAGGCGAGCGCGTTCGAGCGCCTTCGCGGCGTCCTCGCTGTCGTCGAACCGCTCGATCACGACGGAGCGGTCGAGGACCGTATCGACGGCGCGCGCGAGCTGAGAGATCGGCGTGGTGCCGAGCGGCGTCTCGAACTGATAGCGCGGCTTGACGTCATCCTCGGCGGCGAGCTGTGCGATCGAGTGGGGCCGTGAGTCCCGGCGCGGACGCGGCCCGACGAGGACGCGCCCGCTGCCGCCGAGATCGAGCGCCTCGATCTGGCGCCTCAGGTCGGCGAGCGTCTGCGTGCGCTCGCGCGGGTTCTTGACGAGCAGACCCTCGAGGATCGGGTCCCAGCCGGGGCTGATGGTCTCGCCGAGGGAGCTCGGCACCGGCGGCATCTCGCCGAGGTGCTGGGCGACGAAGTCCGGGCCGAGGAAGGGCAGGCGATGGGTGACCGCCTCGAACAGCGTGACACCGAGGGCGTAGAGATCCGCGGCGATCGTGATCGGCGCGCCGGTGATCTGCTCGGGTGACATGTACGCGAGCGTGCCGATCAGGCCGCCGGTCTGCGTCTGCCCGAGATCGACGAGGTGCGCGACGCCGAAGTCGCCGATCTTCGCGGTGCCGCGGGCGTCGAAGAACACGTTCGCGGGTTTGACGTCGCGGTGGACCACGCCGCGGTGGTGCGCGGCTTCGAGGCCGCCGATGATGTCGAGCGCCATGCGCTTGACCTGCACCGGCGCGAGCTTCTCTCCGGCGGCGAGGCGCTGCGCGAGCGAGCCCCCGGGGAGGAACTCCATGACGAGGAAGCCGCGCTCGACGGACACATCGTAGACCTCGACGAGCGAAGGATGACGCAGCGTGCTCGCGAGCCGCGCCTCGCGGACGAACCGCTCGTACGCGGCGCCGCCGCGCGCACCGGCGGCGAAGAACATCTTGATCGCGACCTGGCGGCCGGCGACTTCGTCGGTGGCGAGGAACACCCGGCCCGAAGCGCCCGCGCCGAGCAGGCGATCGAGCCGATAGCGGCCCGCGACGATCTCGCGATCGCGGGAGGTCTTCCGCTC
>JAYVLW010000183.1:0-4446 GCA_043759315.1 Myxococcales bacterium | reverse complement strand
GTGGCCGTGGACTCAGCTGCCAAGCGCCGACGAGATCTCCTGCGGCCTGGCCCGCGTCCTCGAACACCTGGCGCGCCACGGTCCACGCACCGTGGTGTGGTGCGGCGACGAGGTCGACACCGGCGCCGAGGCCGAGTGGACGCGACTGCGCGCGATCGCCTCGGCAGTCCCCCACCTCGTGCACCACATGGTGCCCGGCAACCACGACATCAACTTCAACCGCCCATTCATCGCCGATCACGATCTTGCGCACCGCGCCGCCCGCGTCGGTGCGTTCGAGACCCACGGCACCGAGCTCGCGCGGTTCCCCCTCGTCGACACGATCGTCGGCGACGCCGGCCCCGCGACGATCATTCTCCTCGACTCGTGCCGGCATCCGTCGACGCATCTCCTCTCGAACGCGATCGGCCGGTTCGGGGACGATCAGCTCGCGCGCCTGACGAGCATCCTCGCCGGCCTGCGCGGACCCGTGCTGTGCGTCGCGCATCACCACGTGTGGCGCGATGCGCGGTTCTCGCAGCCGGAGGCGTGGTTCAACACCGCCGTCGACGCCGACCGGCTGACCGCGATCCTCGTCGCATATCGGCGCAAGAGCGCCACGAACCACGTACTCGTCTGCCACGGCCATCGCCACGCGCTGACCGCCGGTGAGATCGGAGACCGCGGGGCGCCGATCTCCGTGGTGGGCATGCCCTCGACCACCCTCGGCGACAAGGCGGCGACCGGGCGTCTCGACGGCATCCTGCGTTACGCGATCGCGGGGCTCGCGCGCGACGGCAGCGGATGGCGCGTCGCGATCCGCGAGGTTGGGCCACTCGTCACCGAACCGCGCGTGCCGACCAAGGTGTCTCCGAGCATGCCGCCCGACGCGTCCACACGGGCTTACGCGCTCCGTCGGTGACAGCCCGCTGCTCCTCGGTGACGCGAGCGTGACATCGCGCTGCGACACCTTGGCGAGCCGCGCCTCCCAGCGAACCCTTACGGGATGTCGATCCGCATCCGCACCGCAACCCTCGCCGATCTCGCAGCGCTCGCGGCCCTGAACCGCGAGGCGTACCCCGAGTTCGTGCAGGACGGGGTCGTGTTCGACACCGAGCACCTGCGTGCCCACCAGAACCGCTTCCCTCCGGGGCAGCTCGTCGCGGAGCTCGACGGCGAGATCGTCGGCGCGATGGCGACGATGATCCCGCCACGCGCGCTCGATCCGCTCGCACCGCATACGTGGCTCGGCATCACGGACTCCGCCACGTTCGCGCGCCACGATCCCGACGGCGATACCCTCTACCTCGCCGACATCTACGTGCACTCGCGCGCCTGGGGTGCCGGTGTGGGGCGCGCGCTCTATGCGGCGCTGTTCGCGCTGTGCAAGCAACTCGGGCTCGCGAACGTCGTCGGAGGAGGCCGCCTCTACGACTTCGTCGATGCCGAGGAGTTCATCTCGCCTGCGGACTACGTCGCGCAGGTGATCCGCGGGGAGCGCCGCGACCGCGTGTTGGTCTCGCAGCTCCGCGCGGGCTTCGAGGTACGCGGGCTTCTCCCCGGCTACCTCCACGACTGGCGCAGCCGGCACGTGGCCACGCTCATCGTCTGGGACAACCCGGATCGTAAGATCGCGGAGGTTGATCTACTCGGTCGCGCTGGCGTCGGTCTCGGCGGGAGCGATCTCGTCGGTGTTCGGCCGGGCCACGATCTCCACGGCCTTGACGTGCGCGGGCGCCGCGGCTAGCTCGTCCTTCGACATCATCGCGACCTCGAGCTGGCCGAGGCGATCGATCTCGGACAGCGCGTTGAAGCCGCCGACGAAGTGGCCGCGCAGGTAGATGTACGGGACCGTGTTCTGCTTCGTCTCGAGCGCCAGGCCGAGCGCCTTCGCCTCGTGCTCCGGCTCCTCGAGGTCGGTGTAGTCGTAGTCGACCTTGTTGCGCTCGAGCAGCGTGATCGCGCGCCCCGACCACGGGCAGCTCTTCTTGCCGAAGATCTGCGCCTTGAGCGACGGATCGCCGAACCCCTTCTGCGCCTTCTTCTGCGGCGTGGGCGCCGCGACCGCCGCCACGGCCACAGCCTTTGCCTGCGCCTTCGCGGTGACTTCTTGCTTCGACTCGAAGTCCTTGCCGAGCAGCTTCGCCACCCGCTTGCGCGCGCTCACGTAGCGCGGATCCGTCGCGACCTTGTCCTGCAGGTAGTCGCGGATCTCACCGCCGATCTCGTCGGCGCGGTTGAGCGCGCCGAACAGCTTGGTGGTCACCTTGGTGGTCAGCTTCTTCGCGGTGCTCTCGGTCTCGCCCATGAGCGCTCCATACCACGGCCGGGCCCGGGCGAAGGAGGAATCGACCTCGGCGACCTGCCGGAATCGTTGTGGTTTTCAGCATGGATCCGCACGAACCAGCGGCGGCGAGCGCGCCGGCAGACGCGACATCGCGGCGGACCGATCGATCGCACCGTGCCGCCGACAGTGTTACGAACCCTCATGCGCACGCTCGCCCTCTGCCTCCTCGCCGCATGCGGGGGCTCCCCACCTCTGGCCGCCGATTCGACGCCACTGCGGATCGAAGACTCGATGGTGACGAGCGGCCAGGTCCGGCTCGCGTTTCACGTCGTTCCCGGCGCCGAGCCCGCGCTGCTCCTCGAGGCCGGTACGCGCGCCGACGCTGCGTCGTGGGGCACGCTGCCCGATCAGCTCGCCGCGGCCACCGGGCGCCGCGTCATCAGCTACGACCGCGCCGGCTTCGGCAAGTCGCCGTTCCCCTCGACACCGTTCACGCTCGATGACGAGATCGCAGCGCTTCACGCGGGCGTCCATCGCGTCGGTGCCACGAAGATCGTCGCCGTCGCCGCGTCCTACGGCGCACTGATCGACGTCGCGTACGCGAAGGCGCACCCCGACGACGTGGCCGGCTTCGTGTTCCTGGATCCGATGACCGTCGAGTTCCTCGAGGCCGTCGGCGCCGATCGCGTGGTCGCCACGATCCCCGCGTCCGATGCCCAGACGCCGGACCTCGAGAGCGCCATCGCGCGCCAGGCCGACACGTTGCCGGCCGTCGCCGCTGCTCTCCACGGCGTGCGCTGGCCGGTGAACCTTCCGGTCATCATCATCTCGGCCACGACGCCGCCCTTCGTCGAAGCCGATCTGCAAGCCGCGTGGCGGGCGACCCACGAGGCCCTCGCGAAGATCCCGGGCGCCTCCCGCGTGATGGCGGACAACGCCGGTCAGGCCATCGCCCGCGCCGAGCCCGCCCTCGTGATCGGCGCCGTGAAGACCGTCCTCGCGCGCTAGCCGAACACCTTGCGCGAGAGCTCCCCGCTCGAGATCAGGTTCGACAGCTCGGCCTTACCGCCGATCACCTCGCCCGCGATGAACACGACGGGCAGCCGGTGGCCCTTGCTGTCGCGCCGCACGGCCATCTGCGCCGCGGCGTCCTCCTGGATGTTCGACACCTTGTACGGGATCTTCTCCGCGTCGAGGATGTCGGTCAGCCGGGTCGCGTCGCGGCGCGTCTTGTCCATGTGATAGACGATGACCGGCGCGGGCTCCTTGCCCTCGACCTGTCGGGTCGCCTTCACGTTCGCGGCGACGTTGGGTGCGCGCGTCGCGAACGCCGCGCGATCGGCGAGCTCTGCCTCGTCGGCGAGGGGACGCCCGAGCGCTTCGTTCGCCTTGCGCGCGAGCTCTCCCGCCTTACCGGGGAGCCTGTCGATCGCTGCGTGGGCCTTGGCGCGGATGCGGTCTGCGATGCTCATGAGATTCTCCATCGACGAAACGACGAAGCCGGTAGGCGCTCTCGCTCCTACCGGCCAGCCTGGACGAGACGTCGCTCAGTTGACGACGCGGAGGCTCTTGCGGCCGGCCGGAATCGGCGGCGCCGCCTGATCCTCGGGATCCACCTCGGGCGCCACGCTGACGACCGACGTCTTCTTGTTCGTCTTCGCGGCCGCGCGGCGCGCGATGTCGAGCAGCTTCGAGTGCGCCTTCGCGTGCTCCTTCGCGTCCCGGTTGGTCACCGCGTTGATGATCCGGTTCTTGAGGTAGCCGAGGGTGCTCTTCTTCGCGCCCACCTCGTAGATGAGGTCGGCGGCCGTGCAGCCGGCCATGTGCGGCGCGCGGTGGAACGCGGACGCCATCGCCGGGTGCTTGTCGAGGTAGGTGCGGACCTCCTCGATCGTCATGCCGACGTCCGCGAGGGCCTTGTCGACTTCCTTCTGGGCGAGCTGCTTCGCCTTGAACAGCTGCATCTGCACGCGGCTGTAGACGTTGACCGCGCCGTCACCGTTGGTCTCGATCGGCAGGAAGATGCCCTGCGGATAGAGCTCGGTGATGAACGACTGGATACCGTCGGAGACCGACGAGCTCGGCATGCATCCGAACGGCTTCACCGAGAGGGTCATGTTGACCTTCGAGTACGCGACGTTCTGGATCAGCTTGCCGACCTCCATGTGGCCTTCGCCGCC
>JAYVLW010000182.1:0-4698 GCA_043759315.1 Myxococcales bacterium | reverse complement strand
GTGGCACCGATCCTCGTTCCCACCCGCGACGAGGCGGCGATCATCGACAACGTCCAGTTCGCGCCGCCGGTCGAGCTCCGGCGCGATCTCGCGGGGATGTCGCTGCTCCTCGGAGTCCGCGACAACGACCTCAAGGGTCAGAACCCGCTCGACTCGCTGCAGCTGGTCGAGGTCCACGGCGATCCCGATACGCAAGAGGAGCACTGTATCCGCGCGCTCGCGGATGACAACGCGGCAGGCAACGTGTCGGCGCTCGCGGCGTGTCGCGTGTTCATCCACGATCGCGCGATGGAGGCCCTCGCCGGGTTGGGGGCGGACGGCGTGGTCGATCCATCGGTGCGGATGGAGCTCGCGATCTACGTCTCGTTCGCGAAGCACCACGACGCTTCGCTGCCGCTGTTCTACGTGAAGATGGGGCAGGCGCTGCACGCGCTCGAGGACGGCTTCACCCACACCTACCGCACGGTCGACGGCATCCATCCGACGGTGGTGCTCAACTACATCGAGTACGTTACTCCCGGCACGCCGGACGAGGGACGCGACGGTCCGAACCACCTCGCGGCGCTCGATCACTGCGACAACGCGGACGCGACGGTGCAGCGGAACTTCGCGATGGCCAAGGACGCGGCGACGGAGTTCCTCGCGATCTCTCTCGACCGGGCCAAGACGCCGGCCGAGAAGAGCGTGGCGTTCGATGCCGTGCTCGTGAAGTACCTGACCTACGAGGAGCGTGGCTGCACGGCGGCGAACAAGTGGTGCGATGCGATCGAGGCCAAGGTGATCGACTCCAGTGGCTGTGACGCAGGCGGCGGAGGTACTGCGCCGTGGTCGCTCGCCGTCCTCGTCGGCGCCGCGCTGCTCGTGGTCCTCCGGCGCCGCGGCCCGCTGCCGGTCGCGGCACTCGGGCTCGTGCTCGCAGTCTCGATGTGGAGCTCGGCGCGCGCCGACGATGCGCCGAAGCCGGCGGACCCACCGAAGACTCCGGCCGATGTGACGCCCGCCGTCGATGCGCCGACCGCGAACATCAAGGACGCGGTCGACGTGGCCAAGGGCAAGGAGCCCGGTCGCGATGTCGCGACGCCGACGGTGACCGAGGTGAAGTCGATCCGCGAGGACAAGCGCCTCGGCAGCGCGTGGGGCTTCTCCGCAAATCTCGGCGGCTCGCTCGTGCACGGCGCCGCGGCGATCAACATCGGTGGTCGCTACCGGATCACCGAGCGCTGGGTGGTGGGGCTCGATGCGGAGTGGAACCCGTGGGTCACCTCCGTGCCGCTGGCGGTGAAGGCAGGCTCGCTCAACGTCTACGGGACGCTGATCCGGCGGTTCCCGATGAAATTCGACCGCGTCAACCTGCGGACCTCGCTGCACCTGGGTGCGTCGACGCTGCTGTTCGACGTGCCGGGTGCACCGAAGTGGAGCGTGGGGCCGTATGCCGCGTTCACGCCGCTCGGCATCGACTACGACCTCGGAAACTCCGTGCGGATCGTCATCGACCCGGTCGAGATCTCGGTCCCAGTCCCGTACATCGGGCTCATCCCGCTGTACTACGAGCAGTTCCGCTTGATGGTCGGCCTCCAGATCGGCGCTTGATCCGTCCTCCGAACGGGAGGATGGTGCGGCGATGGGTGAGGACTCGCTCGATCGCCGCGATCTGTTCCGGCTCGGTGTCACGGCCGGGGTGACCGCGCTCGGAGGCGGCCTCCTCGCGAGCTGCCAGACCGCCGGCGCGAAGCAGCCGACGCTCGGGACCAAGGGCGAGCCCGCGCTGCCGGCTCCCGATCTCGCGGAGGTCACGATCGCCGAGCTGCAGCGGCGGATGACGGCCGGCACCGAGACCTGCGCTTCGCTGGTTGCGAAGTACACCGCGCGGATCGAGGCGGTGAACGAGACCGGGCCGAACCTGCGCGCGGTGATCGAGCTCGATCCCGACGCCGCCGCGAAGGCGCAGCAGCTCGATGCCGAGCGCGCCGCGGGAACGCTGCGTGGCCCCCTGCACGGCATCCCGGTGCTCGTGAAGGACAACCTGGATACCGGGGACAGGATGCCGACCACCGCCGGCTCGCTCGCGCTCGCGGGCACGTACGCGAAGGTGGACTCGTTCGTGGTCGCGAAGCTGCGCGCCGCCGGTGCGCTGATCCTCGGCAAGACGAACCTCTCCGAGTGGGCGAACTTGCGCGGCAGTCCTTCGGTCTCGGGATGGAGCGCGCGTGGCGGGCAGTGCCGGAACCCGTACGCGCTCGACCGGTCGCCGTCGGGATCGAGCAGTGGCTCGGGCGCGGCGGTGGCAGCGAACCTGTGCGCGGCGGCGATCGGCACCGAGACCGATGGCTCGATCACCTCGCCGGCGAGCTGCACGTCGCTCGTCGGGCTGAAGCCAACCGTTGGGCTGGTCAGCCGCACCGGCATCATCCCGATCGCCGCGAGCCAGGACACCGCCGGGCCGATGGCGCGCACGGTGACGGATGCGGCCATCCTGTTGACCGCGATCGCCGGCGCCGATCCCAAGGATCCCGCGACACGGGCGGCGAAGCCCGAGGACTACACCAAGTACCTCGATCGCGGCGCGCTGCGCGGGGCGCGGATCGGCGTGCCGCGCACGGGCTGGTTCGGGATCAACCGCAACATGGATGCGATCGCGGAGGTGGCCCTGACGGAGCTCGGCCGGCTGGGCGCCGTGATCGTCGATCCGGTGGAGCTCGAATCCCCACCGGCGCTCGGCGTGGCGGAGCTCGACGTGATGCTCTACGAGATCAAGTGGCTGCTCGCCGACTACCTCGCCACGCGCGGCCCCGACACGAAGGTGCGCACGCTCGCCGACGTGATCGCGTTCAACAAGGACCACGCCGCGGAGCTGTCGGTGTTCGGCCAGGAGCTGTTCGAGCGGGCCCAGGCAAAGGGCCCGCTGACCGACAAGGCGTACCTCGACGCGCGCGCCACCTGTCTGCGCCTCGCGCGCGATGAAGGCCTCGACAAGGTGTTCGCGGCGAACCGGCTCGATGCGGTGTTCGCCAGCACCAGCAGCCCGCCGTGGCTGATCGATCCGGTCAACGGCGACGCGCTCAGCCTGGGCTGCACCACGCTGCCGGCGATCGCCGGGTACCCGCACATCACGGTGCCGGCGGGCTTCGTGCGCGGCCTGCCGATGGGCATCTCGCTGATCGGCCCCGCGTGGTCCGAGGGCAAGCTCCTCGGCTACGCGTTCGCCTACGAGCAGGCCACGAAGCTGCGCCAACCTCCCAGGTACCTCGCGACGGCGCTCGACTCCTGACCCAGCACGAGCGCCGCCCGGGTCCAACCGGACCCGTCGGGCACGGTCAAGTCGCTGATCTCGCGTCGCGTGCGGGCGGCACGCCGCGTGTACGGTGTCGGGCCATGAACCGACTCAGCATGACCCTCGCCGCCGTGACCCTCGTGACCTCGCTCGCCGCCTGCGGCAAGAAGAAGGACGGCGACGGCGGCGGCGGTGGCGACGACAAGAAGCAGGGCCCGACGATCACGGTCAACGAGGCCGACTGGGTGCCGAAGAACCTCCACGACGTCGCGCCGCTGATCAACATCACGATGAAGGTGCCGAAGGACGCGAAGATGGAGAAGAACGGCAACGGCGGCGTGGATATCCGCGTCAACGAGGTCTACGTGATCACCGTGTCGCAGATCGCCGTGAGCAACGTCGCCGAGGCGATCAAGTCCGACAAGTCGCTCACCGTCGAGCGCAAGGACAGGTACTCGATGACGAAGGTCCTCAGCGAAGAGCCGACGGGGTTCGTCTACACCGTGCAGATGAAGCCCGAGGAGAACGGCAACACGTACGAGGCCGAGTCGCACTTCGCGTGGTACGTCGAGAAGGAAGGCGCCATCTACTCGATCCTCGACGACAAGCCGCTGGACGCGTTCTCGACGCCAGGTTCGACCTACACGCCGGAGATCGCGAACAAGGTCTACGGCATCGTCAAGGCGTCGGCGAAGGCCAACTAACGGTCAGTCCGGCGTCGAGAAGTTCAACGGGTAGTTGACCTGCACCAGCGTGTCGAGGAGCGGGAACTCCCACTCCTTGAGCACGTTCTCGAGACAGATGTTGATCTCGGCGGGAAACGCGCTCGTCGCGACCACGGTCGCGATCTTTCCGCTCGTTCCGATCACGAACTGAAGCATCACCTGGCCGTCGAGCTCGGGCCGCTTACGCCACTGCGCGACGCGCTCGTAACAGTAGGTGAGGCGCTCGCGGCTGAGCTTCATCCGCTGCTTGATCATCATCTTGTCACCCGACCATCGAGGCACGCGCGAGGACCGCTCCTCGAACGGGCTGCCCGTGCGTGTCGGTGCACCGGCGACGAGCGCCACCTCCGCGTTCGCGTGCGGATATCGATCCTGCGCGACGTGCGCCTCGATCCCGCGAAGATCTAGTGCCACGAGCGAGCGATGCTTTCGCCACTGCTGGCGATCCCGCCCCTCGACCGACCCCTCGATGCGCGCGATCCGCTGCCGATCCGGATCGATCCCGAGCGCGGTCAAGGGGGGGAGCTCCACCGCGAGCTCGATGCGCGCGCTCTCGGCGACCACGATCGAGACGTGGTCTTGCTGGGCGCTCGTGCCTTGCCACGTCAGCAGCGCGCCATCCGGCTCGCGCCCGAAGGCACGGAGCGCCTCGTCCCGCGGTAGCGCCGCGCTCCACGAGCGCTCGTCGGGCGTGGTCACCGC
>JAYVLW010000181.1:0-10195 GCA_043759315.1 Myxococcales bacterium | reverse complement strand
AGCCCTCCGAAATTCCTACCTTGATCGATCTTCGATCAAATCGCGCAACCCCGCGACATCAGATCAATCTCTCAGCGCCGTAATGAACCCTGGAGCACGGTCGCGCCGCGCGTACACTCCCACGCGGTGACGTTCGCGTAGAGCGTAGGGCCGAGCTGCCAGGCCCCACCATCCTGGTGGATGTGGCCGAACATGTGGACGCGCGGCGCGACCTCCGCGACGCGCGCGCGCAGGTCCTCGCAGCCGGCGCGCTCGGGACCGTAGCCGCCGCGATCGCCGATCCCCGCCGGCGGCCCGTGCGTGATCAGCACGTCGACGCCGCGCGGGATGTTCGCCCACACGCGCGCGAGCGCAGGACCGCGCGGCAGGTTGAACGCCCAGTGGTTGAACTCCGGCTGCCACGGGCTGCCGTAGAACCGCAGGCCATCGATCACGATCTCGGCGTCCTCGAGGTAGAACGCGTCGGCGAACAACGAGCGCGCGAGCGGCGGATCGTGGACGAACAGCCAGTCGTGGTTGCCGGCGACGATTACCTTGTGGCGGTGCGGGAGCGCCATGATCCACGCGGCGGCCTCGTCGAGCTCGTCGAAGTCGCCACCGCGGCACATGTCGCCGGCGTGGACGAACACGTCGCCATCGGGGATCTGGATCTCGTCGGTGAACAGGTGCGTGTCGGCGACCGCGACGATCCTCACACCACCCCCGCATCCTTCGCCAGCGTGGCGAGCAGCATGCGGCAGTCGGCGTAGACGCCGGGGAACTCGCGCGGCTCGTCGAGGGTGTCGACGAGCCAGGTGGCGTCGAGCAGCCGCGCGGTGAGCAGCCAACCCTCGGGCAGCGTGCCATCTGCCTCGCGGTAACCGCGCTCGAACGCGCTGCGGAACTGCGGATCGAACCGCGACGCGTAGCGGAACAGGCTGCCGATATCGAGCAGCGGCGAGCCAGTCGACGTGGCCTCCCAGTCGATCACGCCGCTGATCCGCCAGCGCTCGGGAGCGGCGCGCTGGACGAGCACGTTGCGCCCGCCGAGATCACCGTGGACGAGGCACACGGGGCCCCACGCGAGCCGTGGCTCGGCGGTCTCGAGCCCCCTGCGGATCGCATCGGCGAGCGGGGCGCCGAGGCGCTGGCGCGCGCGCCCATCGACCAGCTGTCGGTATGCCTTGTCGAGGATCGGCGCGAGCTCGTAGGGCTCGGTCGCATCCGTGCGCGCCAGCCAGGCCATCAGGCGGCCGAGCGGTTCGGCGAGCGAGGCGGCCGCCGAGCCTTCTGCCTTGCGGCAATCGTTGAGCGTGATGCCGTCGATCCACCGGTAGACGATGACGTGCCGGTCGGCATCGGCGTGAACGACATCGGGGACGGGCAGGGTGCCGTGGAGGAGCGTGAGGGTGACGAGCTCGGCCTCGAAGGCGTCCCGCCCGCCGGCGTAGTGCTTGACCGCCAGGATGTCGCCCTTCTCGAGCGTGACCTTGTGGATCGTGTTCGTCAGCCCACCGTCGACGCGCGCGATCGCCTGGATCGGTGCGCCGACGAGCGCCGTCAGCTCGTCGCGGCTCACCTCGATCAGCGGGAACACGCGCCCGTCGCTCATCGCCTCCTCCAGTATGCCCCAAGGTCGCCGAGGATCGGAGCGGATCAGCGCGCGTAGTCGGAGGCGCGGGTCTCGCGCACCACGACGACGCGGACCTGGCCGGGATACGTGGCCTCGGTCTCGATCGCGCGGGCGATCTCCTTGGACATGATCATCGCGCGCGCGTCGTCGATCTGATCGTTCATGACCATGACGCGGATCTCCCGGCCGGCCATGACGGCGAACGCGCGCTCGACGCCCTCGAAGCGCTTGCAGATCGCCTCGAGGTCATCGAGGCGCTTGATGTACGAGGCGAGCTGTTCGCGGCGCGCACCGGGGCGTGCCGCCGACAGCGAGTTCGCCGCGGCGACGATGTGATCGAGGAGCGCCATCGGCTGGGGCCCGTTGCCCTCGTCGCCGTGGTGCGAGGCGATCGCCTGCGCGACCTTCGGCGACTCGCCGTGGCGCTTGCAGAACGCGGCGCCGACCTCGGCGTGCGGGCCCTCTTGCTCGTGATCGAGCGCCTTGCCGATATCGTGGAGCAGGCCGGCGCGGCGCGCGAGCTTGACGTTCGCGCCGAGCTCGGCCGCGATCAGGCCCGCGAGGTAGCCGACCTCGACCGAGTGCAGCAGCACGTTCTGCGCATACGACTGCCGAAACTTGAGCTTGCCGAGCGCCTTCACCAGCTCGGGGTGCACGCGGTGCAGGCCGAGATCGAACACGGCCTGCTCGCCGGCTTCCTTGCAGACCTTGTCGACTTCCTTCTCGGCTTTGCGCACCACCTCTTCGATCTTCGTCGGGTGGATGCGGCCGTCCGCGACCAGCGCGGAGATCGCCAGGCGCGCGACCTCGCGGCGGACCGGGTTGAAGCACGAGATCGTGATCGATTCGGCGGTGTCGTCGATGATGACGTCGATGCCGGTGGCGGCCTCGATCGCGCGGATGTTGCGACCCTCGCGGCCGATCAGCCGGCCCTTCATGTCATCGGACGGCAGCGGCACCACGGCGACCGTACGCTCGTGGACGAACTCGCTGGCGAACCGCTGGATCGCCGTCGCGACGATGGTCTTCGCGCGGGACGTGGCTTCCTTGTGCGCGTCATCCTCGATGCGCTTGATCTCGACCGCGGCCGACGCATAGGCCTGCGTCTTGACCTCGTCCTCGAGCTGCTTGCGGGCCTGTTCTTCGGTCAGCGATGCGATCGCTTCGAGCTTCTTGCGCGCCTCGGCCTGCGCCGCCTCGGCCTTCTCGACCGCGGTATCCGCCTGCTTGATCTTGCCGTCGACGCTCTTCTCTTTCTTCTCCAGCTCGCCGGCGCGCCGCTCCGCATCGCGCTTGACCTTCTCGATCTCGCGCTCCTTCGCCTGGAGTCCTTCCTCGCGCTTCGCGAGCTCGGTGCGTCGGCCGCGGAGCTCCTCGTCGAGGTCCGCCTTGTGCTTGCGCGCGGCTTCCTTGCCCTCGACCTCGCCCTGCTTCTTGATCGCCTCGATCTCGGCCTTCGCCGCGGTGCGGATCTTCGCCGCCTCGTCCTCCGCCGCCTTCGCGGCCGCCGAGCCATCGCCCTTCGCACGACCCAGCCGCGTGCCGATCATCAGCCCCGCGATCAGACCGAGGGCGACGCCGGCGAGGATGTAGATCGCGTCCATGGCTCACGCGACCAGGTGGGTCGCGACCTCCGTGATGATGATGTTCATCGGGACGTCGTGCGGGTCGCGCGGGACGTGATCGACGAGCTGACAGTCGAACGCGATGCCGATGCGCAACGCACCAGGCGCCTGTGCGAGCGTGGCGTCGTAGTGGCCGCGGCCCCAGCCAATTCGGCCTCCGTCGCGGTCGAACGCGAGGCCCGGGATCACGAAGGCAGAGATCCGCTCGAGCGCGACCGGTGCGACATCGGCGCGCGGCTCGCGAATGCCGAAGTGCGCGACGACGAGCTCGTCCGCGGGCACCTCGTGGAACGTCAGCGAGCGAGCGCCATCGACGACGCGTGGGTAGGCGAGGGCGATCCCCCGGCGGACCGCATGCTCGGCGATCGCCGCCGTCTCGACCTCGTGGTCCTTGGCCGCGTAGATCGCGAGCAGCTGGCCTCTGGCGAGGCGCTCGTCAACGACCGCGTTGACCGCCGCGGCGATCCGAGCGCTCGCAGCGGCCCGCTCGTCGGCGCCGAGCGCGGAGCGCCGGGCGCGGAGCGTCTGCCGGGTAGCACGCTTGCTACGCGGTCCGGGGGGCGGCTGATCAGGCACGGTCGGGAGCAAGGTGGTGGCGCCGCATCATAGCCACCCCGTCTTGCCGATCAAGGCCGCAAGCCACCGAATCGCCAGGGAAAACGCGCCCTAACGCGATCCGTGCTGGTACTGCTTCATGATGAAATTCGCGAGCGGCCGGCTCGGCTGCTCGACGAACTTGAACGCCATACCGCCGTCGTCGACGCGAACCACATGCGCCGTCAGGTGGAGCGGTGCCTCGCCCGGAACCTCGAGATCGAGCTCGGCGGACGAGCCGGCGTCGAGGGAGAGCTCGGCCTTGAGAAACAGCCCGCTCTTGGACAGGTCCTCGACGGTCCCGTCGATCACGATGCCATCGTCACACCGACAACGCGCGGTCACCCGAACTGGGACCCGAACTGCTTCCCGCTTGTCCATGTGGTGAAAGCTACGTTACCGACCCACGTTCACAGAATCAACTCTAGTGATGGCCTGGCGTTGCCGCACCGCGCAACAACGTCCCGATGGTTCGACCGCCGGGCCCGCTCCCGCGGGCCGAGACGCTGCGTGGCTCGAGCATGGGGTGATTTCCGGCTGTAACGTTCGGCCGATGAAGCTCGATGCCGTTGTCGCGTTCATCAGCAAGCTCGCCGGCGTGACGGTCGGTAAGCGGTGGGGCAATCGCACGTGGTTGGTCGGTGACCGCGGGTTCGCGTGGCAGCGGCCGTTGAGCAAGGCCGACATCAAGCGGTTCGGCGACGAGGCGCCGCCCGCCGGTGACATCGTCGCGGTCATGGTCGAGAACCTCGACGCGAAGGATGCGCTGCTCGCGATGGACCTACCCGGGTTCTTCACGATCCCGCACTTCAACGGCCACCCCGCGGTGCTGATCGCGTTGCGCGCCGCACGCACCGCCGATGTCCGCGCCGCGATCGAGGGCGCGTGGCGCACGGTCGCCGAGCCGGCACGGAGCAAGCGTCCGCGCCGCGCGAAGAAACCCGCGGCTCGCGGGCGCTAGCGGCGAGGGCCTGGGACGACGAGCGCCGTCCGCGCAGGTCGGCGCCGGGTCTTGCGAAACGATTGTTCCCGGTTCACGGGCTTCGCGCGTTCCTGTCTCGTGCGCTCTCTCGCTCTTGCCGTGACCATCGCTTCCTCGCTCCTCGCCGCGTGTAGCAGTGCTCCCGATCCCGGCGACTCCCCCGACGGTGGCACCGACGCGAACGACGCCGGAGACGCCGGAGACGGAGCCGCAGATGTGGAGCAGGGCCTGTTCCTGGCGACCGCCGATCGCCGCGGCCCCATCGAGTGGATCCCCGTCGATGAAGCCGGTATCCACGCGCGCGTCACCCTCGTCGCCGACATCGACGCCGCACTCCGCCAGTCCGTGTGGGGCTTCTCCGACGATGGCAAGTGGCTGTTCTACGGGCTGAGCAACCAGGACTCCACCACCGGCTCGCTCTGGGTGCGCTACCTCGACGGTGAACCGCAGCGCGTCGACGACGCGAGCAAGCCCTACTGGAGTGGACTGACCTGGACGAACGACAAGCTGTTCTTCGTCGGTGGATCCGAGATCGCGTACGGCGTGGACCTGCCCGCCAGCGGCGTCGCGAGCGCCGCCACCCGCGTGAGCCGCCAGGGCAAGCGCGTGTTCTCGGTTCCGATCGCGCCGAGCGGCAACTACGTCGCGATGCACTTCTACGGGTTCCAGATCCCCATCGTGCGCGCCGTGCAGGCGATGAGCGCGCTCGGCGTCGACGTGAGCGTGTGTTGCTCGTTCGGCTACTACTGGGATCTGAGTCCGCGGTGGGGCTACGTCTCCGACCGCGAGCTCATGGTCGCGGGCGCCGACTACGACCACCGCGACCTGTCGATCGCGGGGATCAGCGACACCTCGCCGACGACCGTCCACAACCCGCCGCAACACGGCGGCCTCAGCGTCGTGCATGGTGCGTGGTCCCACGACGATCGCTTCATCGGGTACACGGTCAAGAAGACGCTCGAGAACCTCTCGCACCACCTCTACATCGCCGACGTGAGCAGCACACCGCAGCGGGTCGAGGTCACCACGGTGCACACGAACAACGTGCAATGGCGCCCCGGCGCGAACACGCGCCACGTGGCCTACACCGAGTACCCACAGGTCGGGGCGCAGCAGCGAGTCATGCTCGGCACCGTCGAGACCAATCCGCTCCGCGTCACCACGCGTCCGATCATCGAGTACCCGTCGAGCGCTCTCTATGGAATCGACTACGAGTGGAATGCCGACGGCACCGCGATCCTTCACCATGGTGGCGCGACCGGCGAGTACGCGGTCACGTTCATCGACGCAAGTGGCACGCCCACGAAGGTCCCGCTCGGCCTGGTCTTCCGCGACGCGGACTCGACGCGGTGGACGATTCCCTACCTCGGCTGGTCCAAGGACGGTCGCCGCCTGATCTGTCGCACCAGCACCGGCTACTCGATCGCATCGATCGACGTCGCGATGAAGCAGGTCAGCGCGCCGATCGAGCTCCCGACCGACATCGACTTCGCGTGGTGGGATCGCCGGATCGGGAAGGCCTCGCATTAGGCGCGCCCGGCTGGGGGTGCCTAATGCGACCTGGCATGGCAAGCTGCGCCATGCCGGCAGGAGGACAAGGAGCGACTTGCTTTCTCTGCCTTGATCCGGCAGATTGCCGCGCCGAGGGCCCATAGCTCAGTGGTAGAGCACCGGCCTTTTAAGCCGAGGGTCGAAGGTTCGAGACCTTCTGGGCTCACTCCCAAAAGCAGAAACAGATCAGCTACCTGACCCCGTCGTCCAGAGGCCTAGGACACCCGCCTTTCACGCAGGTAACACGGGTTCGAATCCCGTCGGGGTCGCAACGCAATCGGGACCAAAGTGGTCCACCAAACTACCGAAGCTCGCGGATCCGGTGAACCGCTCTGCGACCGCGAACCATGTCGCGTCATCGACGATCCGCCACTCCGGCAGGTCGATCATGATGATGTCCTTGGGCTCGGCCTTCACACGCATCGAGCCACTGGCGTGGCGGACCTTCTTGATCCGGCCGTGAATGTAGAGCCCGCGGTAGCGCGGGTTCAGGAGAATCGTGCGGATCGCGGATGATGCCCACGACCCTGAACCGCGACGACCGGCGGAGCGCAAGAACGATGGTTCGGGTCGTCGATTCACCGTCGCCGTAGTCGACGAGCAGCAGGCGCCGATCATCCAGCGCATCTTCACCGAGTACCTCGCCAACCGCGGACTCAAGGCGATCGCGCATCAGCTCAACCATGAATGTATCCCTTCGCCCTCCAGCGTGTAGCCGTAGCAAGCCCCGCCCGCGATCCGGCCCTGACGCACACGCGAGCGCAGACCCTCGTGATTGCGCGAGCGGATCGCCTCGAGCTCCATCTGGTGCCCGGTGCCCTGGATGAAGGTCGTCGCCTGGTCGATCGCGTTGGCGAAGGCGACTTCCTGGCCGCTGGAGTAATAGAACAGCCGGCAGCCGCGATCGCGCACGAGGTCTCGGATTACGAGAGTCACCTCGATCGCATCGCAACCAAGCCGCGACTGATCGCGACAGATGATCACGTCGCCTCGCTTCGCCTCTGCGATCAAGCCTCGAAGACCCGAGCGATTGAGGAAGTCGTCACCCGCGCGACCATCGTCGACGTAGTCGGTGCGAGGCTGCTCGGCGAGCTCCATCCGCGCGATCATCTCGTCGCAGCCGCGCGTTTGAACGTCGAGGCTGAACTGCTGCTTGCCGTCGTCGTTCTTGGATCGGCGTCGGTAGGTGCGGATCGTCAATGTGCCCTCGTCCTCGTGCGTGAACGTCCTGGACCGTCGGAATCATCCGGCTGCGCGCTGATGGTCGCAATCGGTCGGTTCGGGGATCGCGGTGGCAAAGATCAGCTCACGCCGGACCAACACCCGAGCGAGCGTCCGTGCCAGGGAACGTCCGTCGCCGAGCGAGCGGAGCTGCACAATTGGTCGCGCGTTCGTGTTTGCTGGCGGCTTCATCAATCAGTACCGGCGACGACTTGGCGTTCGCGGACGTCGCTCCGAACGAAAAGCGCAGATCTCTGCCCAAGCCCGCATGTCACCACCACTTTCGTGCGGCAATTCTGCGTGGGCGTCGATCGCGGAAAATCTGCGCAGCGAGCGCGCCATATGCCCTAAACATGGTGGGGTAGATCGGGGTGCTACTTGCCCTCGACTTTTCGCTCACGGAACCCTCGTGCGCGACGATCGTCCTCGGGCCTGAGCGGCGTACGTCCGGTGAAAAAAGTCCGCGACTGAGTTCCCCACTTCTGCACATACGCTTGGACGCGCTTGTACCGTTGCACGTGAGGAACGCGCGCCAGGCCTACGCGGTATCTTGAACAGACCGGAAGCGCAGCGATGGACATCTACCAGCTCAGGACGTTCGTCGCCGTAGCACGCGAACGGAGCATCACGCGCGCGGCCGAACAACTGCATCTGAGCCAGCCTGCGGTCAGTGCCCATATCAAGGCGATCGAGGACCAGCTCGGCATCGCGTTATTCGAGCGCACCGCGCGCGGCATGAGCTTGACCCGTGAGGGCGAGCGGCTCCTCGCGAAGGCGGAGCAGACGATCGCAGCCCACCAGGAGCTGGTGGACGAGGCGACGCGCATCAAGGGACATCTGGCGGGCAAGCTCCGCATCGGCGCGAGCAGCAACTCGAACAACGAGGCGATCGGCAAGCTCCTCACGACTCTCTCCGAGCGGTATCCGGAGGTAGAGGTGGTTCTCAAGCACGGAACCTCGGCGGACACGCTTGCAGGTATCCGGAACGGCAGTCTCGATGCGGGGCTCTACAACGAACCCGACGAGCCTGGACCGGAGCTCGCCACCGTCCACGTGTCGGAGTTCACGATCCATGTGGCAGCGCCACCGGGACTCGTTGCGGTGTCAGATCCGCTGGACTGGAAGGCGCTCGCAGAGTTGCCGTGGGTTTATCCCGGTGCGAGCGCCTGTTGCGGACGAACCGCGGAACGGCTGTTCAAGCTGCAGCACATCCATCCGAAGCGCATCATCAGCGTCGATCGTCAGGACGTCACGCGCACGCTGATCGCTGGAGGCGTGGGAGTCGGATTGCTGCATGCCGAGATGGCGAAGCGCGCCCAGCGGACGGGCGAGGTCGAGCTGGTCTACGAAGCGCCGACCGCTGTGCGGGTGCTGTTCGCACACCTCGCGAATCGCGCGCAGGATCCGCTGTTGATCGCAGCCACGGCGATCATGCGGACGGCCTAGACCGGGAGCCGAGCGCGATCGCAATGACGAGCGATGCGATGGCGCCAAGAGCGCCAACCGCGAACGCCGCGCCGTAGCCGAAGGCGCCCACGACCATACCGAGCGCCGGGACGCCGAGTCCCATCGCTACATCAAAGCTGGCCGCATACGCACCGAGCGCAACGCCGCGATTCTGTGGCGGCACGCGCCGCACGGCTTCGACGCCAAACGAGGGAAACGCGAGCGAGAAGCCGAGCCCCGTCAATGCCGCCGCCGCAACCGCCATCGGGCCCGAGGTCGCGAGCCACATGCCGACCTGGCCCAGCGCGGCGACGCCTGCGGATGCCATCGCGACGCGCGCACCTCCGAACCGATCGGGAAGTCCGCCGAAGAGCAGCCGCGCGAGTACGAACGCTGCGCCGAATGCGCTCATCGCCAGAGCCGCGTTCCCCCACCCCTGTTCACGAAAGAACAGCGTCGAGAAGGCAGCGATTGCTCCGAAGCCGAGTGCCGCCAGCGACAGGCCGAGGCCGGGCAGCCAGATCATCCGGATCGCCCGATAGAAGGGCAGCCTCGCACCGCCGACCGGTGTCACGGCCCGTACCAGGAGCGTGGCACCGATTCCGGGAAGGGGCGCGAGCGCGGCCACGATCGCCATTCCGACAAGACCCACGTGCGCGTTCACCACGGAGCCGAGGGGCGCGCCGACAGCGAGAGCGCCGTACATCGCAATCCCGACCCACGCCATGACGATTCCTGATCGCTCTCGTCCTGCGAGTGCAACACCCCATGCGAGGGCACCGGTGACGACGAGACTCTCGCCGACGCCTAGGAGTCCACGGCCGAGGAGAAGTACGGCAAGACTTGCGGAAGGATTCGGCACTGCACTGGACACCGCGTACATCACGCCAGCGATCACGGAGAGTGCGAGTCCGAGCATTGCAGCACTTCGCGGCCCTCGTTGATCGGCACGCGTCCCCGCCGTGTGACGCGTCGCCAGCGTCACCCACGACTGCGCACCGATCGCGAGCCCCACGATGAACGATCCGAACCCGAGCGTGCCGTGCACGTGCCCGGGCAAGATCGTGAGCGGAAGTCCCATGGCGAGGAACTCCATGAAGACCATCACGCAGATCGGCGCGAGGACTCTCCACAACGGTGTCGTGGAGGATCTGGGTTCCATCG